>NZ_JAMXFD010000018.1 GCF_025370875.1 Laspinema palackyanum D2c | reverse complement strand
ACAGCAAATTGGTCCGGGAGTTCGGCAACCGACGATTAATCCTGGAGTTCAGCAACAGCAAATTGGTCCGGGAGTTCCACAACCGACGATTAATCCTGGAGTTCAGCAACAGCAAATTGGTCCGGGAGTTCCACAACCGACGATTAATCCTGGAGTTCAGTAAGCCTAGCGATCGCACCGGGGGAAACCCTCCTATCATCCGGAATCCGGTTTTCATCGGTCTATAAAAACCGGATTCCGTATCAGGCGTATGATAGAAAGAGACCTTCAACCCCTATACTGATAAATTCCGTGTCAGTCAATCGCACTATGACCCGCAAGCATTCAGGGCATCCCTTGGGGCGTCTGCTGGAATATGGACATCAATATCGCGTTCAAATCTGGCAGGCGATCGCCTGTTCTATTCTCAATAAACTGTTTGACTTGGCACCTCCGGCCCTGATTGGGGCGGCAGTGGATGTGGTTGTCAATGAAGAAACCTCTTTCGTTGCCCGATTTGGGGTAAGCGATGTCTTCGGACAATTGCTGCTTCTCAGCGGGCTTACCTTTATTGTCTGGGTGTTGGAATCGGTCTTTCAGTATGCTTATGATCGCCTCTGGCGCAATCTGGCGCAAACCCTACAACATGATTTGCGCCTGGATGTTTATGGCCACTTACAAGACCTCGACCTAGCCTATTTTGAGGAGCGTTCTACCGGCGGGTTTATGTCTATCTTAAATGATGATATTAACCAATTAGAGCGCTTTTTGGATGTCGGGGCTAATGAAATTCTCCAAGTAATCACGACGGTGATTATCATTGGCACCGTCTTTTTTGTGTTAGCGCCGACGGTGGCATGGATGGCACTGTTGCCCATGCCTTTTATTATCTGGGGTTCGATCGCCTTTCAGAAATTGCTCACCCCTCGCTATGCCGAGGTTCGAGAACAAGTCAGTTTGCTCAATAGCCAACTCAGCAATAATTTAAGTGGGATTACCACGATTAAAAGCTATACCGCTGAGGTTTATGAAAGCAAACGCATCGGACGATTGAGTGAAAATTATCGCCAAAGCAATCGACGAGCAATCGCCTTATCTGCGGCGTTTATTCCCTTAATTAGAATTATTATTCTGGTGGCTTTTACCGCTACTTTATTATTTGGGGGTCTGGCTACGGTAGAAGGGAATCTAGCCGTGGGGACTTACAGTGTTTTAATCTTTTTAACCCAGCGGTTATTATGGCCGTTGACGCGATTGGGTCAGACGTTAGATTTATATCAACGGGCAACCGCTTCTGTCGCCCGCGTGATGAATTTATTAGATACACCGATCGCCACCCATCCAGGGAATAAACCGTTACCGATTCACACAGTACGGGGTGAAATTCAATGGCGGGATGTTAGCTTTGCTTATTTTGAGCGCAATCCGGTGATTAATCAGTTATCCCTAGAGATTCCTGCCGGAAAAACCATCGCCTTAGTTGGGGCGACAGGTTCGGGGAAAAGTACGGTGGTGAAGCTGTTGCTGCGACTGTATGAAATCCAGTCCGGAAGTATTACATTAGATGGGATAGAGTTGCGGGATATTCAGTTGCCGGATTTGCGACGGGCGATCGGGTTAGTCAGTCAGGATGTGTTTTTATTTCATGGGACTGTGGCTGAAAATATCATTTATGGCAGTTTTGATGCCAGCTATGACGATGCAATTGAGGCGGCAAAATTAGCAGAAGCCCATGATTTTATTATGGAACTGCCTCAAGGGTATGACACCATTGTGGGGGAGAGGGGGCAGAAGCTTTCTGGGGGACAGCGACAACGGTTGGCGATCGCCCGGGCCCTGTTGAAAAATCCGCCGATTTTGATTTTAGATGAAGCGACTTCAGCGGTGGATAATGAAACGGAAGCGGCGATCGGACGTTCTTTGGAACGGATTACTCAAAACCGGACGACGATTGCGATCGCCCATCGTCTCTCTACGATCCGAAATGCCGATTGCATTTATGTCATGGATCGGGGAGAATTGGTAGAACGCGGCACTCATGAGGAACTCCTGGAACGAGGAGGGATTTATGCAGGGTTATGGCGCGTACAAATGGGTTTAAAGTAATCCAATCATCTAATCGGAACGCAAGAGAAATAGAAATGACTGGTTTTTTACCGGGCAACCTTCAGCCAGAGAAAGAAGAGGACCGATGGCGTCATGAGTTAGCGGATTTTGCCAAAGCTCACCAACAAGAATTAGCCGCCCTTTCCTGGGGCCTATGGCTGGAAAATCAACATAATGGTAGTGTGATGGGAATCGACTTGAAACCCACCCCGCATTTTGTTTACTGCCCTAAAGAGGCGGTCCTTAAACTCAATGAAACCGTGGGGAGTTTCTTACAAGAAGTCGTGGGAATTGTCGAGGGGTTTAATCCTGAGACGGAGGTTCTCCTTGTGGGGATTAATCAAGGACAGTTGAAGGTGATAGAATTTGTCACTGAGCCACCCCCTCCCCAATGTTTTGAAATGATATCTGCGGATGTGGATACATTATTGGATCGATTAGAACAGGGTCTGCAAGAACGGGTCAAAGGGTAACAGTTAGAGGACTGGGTTGAGGGGAAGGGTAACGGTAAACGTCGTCCCCTGACCCAGTTGGCTTTCCACGGTAATTTGACCGTGATGTAAATCTACGGACCGTTTGGCGATCGCCAATCCCAACCCAGTTCCCGGGATAGTCCCCACATTAGAAGCGCGAGAAAATGGCACAAAGAGGGTATTGATTTCTTCGGGGTCAATGCCAATTCCGCGATCGGAGATTTGGAACACCACCTCATCGGGCTGAAAAGATAGGGTAATCAAAATTTCCCCTCCTGTGGGAGAATACTTAATCGCATTCGCAATCAAATTATTGAACAGATGCCACAGTAATTTTTGGTCCAGGTAGGCGGTCCGGGCTTCTCCTTGTTGCCTAAAAATTAGGCGATATTCCTGTCCGGCACTCAATTGAAAGGTTTCCACAATCCCCTCGCAAAATGACGCCACATTTAAAGGGGCCGGGTTTAAGCAGATTTTTTGAAAATCCGCCTTGCCAAATTTTAAAATATCTTCCAGTAACTGATTGAGGCTTTCCGTTGCCATCACAATTTGTTCAAGATGTTTTTGGGTTTTTTCCGGTGGCCAATTATCCACATACTCCTGAATCAATTCCGCTGAGGATTGAATCGTCGTCAAGGGATTGCGAAATTCATGGGCCGCCATTGATAAATACTGAGATTTGATTTGGCTCACTTCTTCGGCCTTATAACGCTTTGTTTCGGCAGTAGAAACGGCTTTTTTAATCTCCAATTCGGCCTGATGTCGGGATAGAGAAATTTCGATAGTCACCCAGAGTTCAGTTTCCCGAAAAGGTTTGAGAATGTAGCCCAAAGGCTGAGTCACCTTCGCCCGTTTTAAGGTATTTTCATCTGCATAAGCGGTCAAATAAACCACCGGAATTTCTAAGGTTTCCCGAATTTGATCCGCTGCCATAATCCCATCCATCATCCCTTGCAGCATGATATCCATCAACACCAAATCCGGCTGATGAATCCCAGCAGCGGCGATGGCTTCTTCTCCCGATGCGACGATATCCACCACCTCATATCCCATTTTTTCTAGGCGGAGGGCGATATCTTCGGCAATAATGGCTTCATCTTCTACAACCAGAATTTTAGGTGACATGACAGGTTTCCCCCAACTTTAATCGGTATGATGAGACAGAATTCCTGTCCCTCAAGTTTTGTGTCAATTATAAAACTGAAATCGTCTCGGGTAAAGCAAAAAGGGGTGAGATCTTGAACCCA
The DNA here is from genome assembly GCF_025370875.1 of Laspinema palackyanum D2c. Lineage (NCBI taxonomy): Bacteria > Bacillati > Cyanobacteriota > Cyanophyceae > Oscillatoriales > Laspinemataceae > Laspinema > Laspinema palackyanum. Next base: position 115,193 of record NZ_JAMXFD010000018.1, on the reverse strand, counting down.
TTTGCCGGTCCCCAGAACCGGGTTAAAGACCTTGAGGAGAGGGAAAGGTAATTTGAAAGCAAGCTCCGTGACTATTTTTAATATCCAGGGTTCCCCGTAATTGTCGGGTCAAAGCACGGACTAAGCGCAGTCCTAAAGAATTTGTTTTTTTGAAGTCTAGTCCGTCGGGTAACCCTCCACCCGTATCCCGCACCATCAGATTTAATTGCTGATTAGCTATTTCTGTAAATTCAATAAAGATGGTTCCTGAGTCCTGCTCAGAAAAGGCGTGTTTGAGGGAGTTGGACACCAGTTCATTCAGTAACAATCCACAGGGGATTGCGGTGTCTAAGTTGAGGCAAACATTTTCAATCCGCAGTTTTAAGCGAACTTTTTGGGGGCTAATATTATAGCAAGAGAATAAGTTGCTCGTTAGACTTTCAATGTAATCATCAAAATCAATTTTGGCGAGGGTGTCCGAGTGGTAAAGTTTTTCATGAATTAAGGCCATTGAAGCAATCCGGTTTTGACTATCGCGTAAAATCGATAAAATTCGCGGTTCTTCAATATAAGAACTTTGCAGGGAGAAGATACTGGAAATCACCTGTAAATTATTTTTAACCCGATGATGCACTTCCTTGAGGAGGAGTTCTTTTTCTTCGAGGGAGGCTTTAATTTGGCATTGAGCTGTTTTGCGATCGCTCAGTTCAACTTGCAGACGTTCGTAGAGTTCCGACTGCTGAATGGCGATCGCCAGTTGCGTGGCTAAAGAGGCTAACAGGTCAATTTCCCCGGTTTGCCACTGCCTGGGTCCAGAACATTGATGGGCGATTAATAATCCCCACAGGGTGTCTTTTTCGACAATCGGAACGACCAGTTTGGCTCGGACTTCAATGCTTTTCATAAACTCCACCAAACAGGGTAAAGTCTGTCCGGAATCCCGGTCCCTTAAAGCACAAATTCGTCCTTCGATATACCGTTGATAATTCTCTGGGGGAAATACTTCTTCGGGGAAAACTCGATTTAATACTTTCAACCAACCGGGTTTGAGCGCTTCAGCGATCGCACTGCCGGTCCCATCCGCCCAAACGCGATACACGAGCACGCGATCGCACCCGAGCACTTGTTGGACTTCCTCAACGGTGGTACTCAAAATTGTGGTTAAATCCAAGGATTGGCGAATCCGTTGGGCGATCGCCCCGAGTAACCGTTCCCGTTCCACCTGTTGCCGCATCGCCTCTTCTGCCTGTTTGCGATCGCTGATATTCAACATCACCCCATCGGCAATCACATCCCCATTCTCCATCCAAGTATAATGAGTATTATCCTGCACCCACTTCAGTTTTCCCGAGGCACTAATGATCCGAAATTCCTGATGTTCCCGGGGTTTTTGCGTTTTGCCGAGGGAGGCGATCCGCTCACGAAACCCCTCGCGATCGTCCGGATGGACCCGGCCAAATAATCCCCACAAATCCGCCATCGCATCCATTGGGTCAATTCCTGTGAGTTCCTCAATACCATCGCTGATGAAAGGCACCGTAATTCGTCCATCGGTGCGAACAATCGCCCGATACATCACCCCGGGCAAATTGGCGGCGATCGCTGAAAATTGGCGATCGCGTTGTTCCCGTCGGGCAATTTCGATTTCCAACCGTTCCACCGTCCGGGCTAATTCCGCCGTGCGCTGTTGCACCAAGGCTTCTAGGGTTTGATTTTCGCGATCAATGTTGGAAATCAATTGATCCCGTTCCTGCTCCGCCTGTTTTTGCTCAGTTATATCTTGTATGAGAGATAAAATCGAAATCGGATGTCCCGCCTCATCTAACAGAGCCGAATTATGCCACTCACACCAAATAACTTTTCCAGTTTTTGTATAATTACGGTAACAAACAACATTGTGAGATTCTTTTCCTTCAATGAGGCGAGCGACGGCTTCGGCAACGAAGGGTTCGTCCTCGGGATAGTTACAAGGCCAATTTTGCCGAGGAATACCCATCACCTCTGCCGCCTTCCAACCCAGAATTTTTTCCGCTTGGGAAGACCATCGCTTCACCCCGAAGACACAATCCCACTCGATCGCCCCTAGGGGAAAGTTTTCCACATGAAAGGTTAATCTCTCGTAAGCCTGCCGCAGTTCTTCATCCTCAGATAGCAGACTCTCTGGGCCCTCCAAGGGGGGACGGGTGGGGGCGGCCCAGTTAGTCAAACGGTTCTCCGGCTGTTGGCTAAAATTTTGCATTCCTTCCTTCCAGAACTCAATCCCCTGAATGTTTTCACGACACCTATCCCGATGAGCAGTTGCTTTCCTCGGGACCTCCAACCCAGGACCCCCAAAATATCGGGGGTCGAGTTTTGGTCCCTGCCGGATACCGGATTGGGCCTTCACCATCCGGGTTTCTGGACTCCAGATCCAGGGGAGTCTGCTAATCCCTGGCTTTCAGGACAAAGGGCCAAGAGATTTGACGTCAGGGGTAGCACTGCCTGCATTCCCTAATTTTAGGGTTTGCTATCTCTTTACATTCTGTCTCGAAAAAGACTCAGTTGCCAAAAAAGTTTGGCAACTGGGGAACAGCAGGGGATGAGTTCAGAACTTGGACCATTCCAGAATGTGATCCGCACTCAACTGGGGTTGCTCTAAATGGGGAACGTGACCACAGTTGGGAATCCAGATTAGCTTACTTGAGGCGATCGCTTCGGCGAACTTGTCAGCATCCCCTGTTCCCAAAATTTGGTCATTTTCTCCCCATAAAATCAGCGTCGGTTTCTCTACCTGCTCAATTTTGTCCGCTAAAAAGTTGTAGCCCCCACTTTTGGTAAAGGCGATCGTGCCCCGATCCCACCCCGGCATCTGCAAATGGAGACTGGCACAAGCGGAGGCATCTGCCGAAGCTAACGCGCGATCGCAGTACGCTTTCAAACTGATTTGTTGGCGAATTCGCGGATTTCTTAAAAATTGGGTCGCCAAATACCCCAGGGGGGGAAACATCATCTTCCCCATTGCCGGACCCTTGGCAAAACCCGCACTATCAATTAACACTAATTTTTGCACCGCATTCGGGTAAGATAGGGTAAAATCAAGCGCCGCTGCACCCCCCATTGATACCCCAACTAAAATCATCGGCTGTTGAATTAACTGGGTCCAAAACTCATATAAATGGGTTTTAATCGCCGGGGGTGTAATTGGAATTTCCGGCAGGCGATGGGTAAATCCAAAACCTAATAAATCCATCGCCCAAGTTTCGTGATGCGCTGCCAGCAAAGGCAGCAACCGGCGAAACTCAAACACGGAACTATCAAAACCATGTAGCAACAAAATCGGCGGTCCCCCCCGACCTTCGCGAACAAAACTCGTGGTAATCGGGCGATCGCAAAGGGAAGTCAGGACATCCTGACATTCGATTCTCTGTGCCAGGGCGATCGAAGTGGATTCAGTCAAAAACTCAACATCAGACGGCAGAAAACTCGGAAACATAATTTTGATAGAATTCAAAAAGTGTCGGTTGAAAGACACTCAATCAACGGTAAACTAAAAATAGCACGTCAAAGCAGCAATTAAAATTATGGTTTCCATCGCTCCCACACTCACAGATCTTCCAAAATTAGAGGAATTTGCCCAAGGATTACCCAATATTTGCGGGTGGGAAAACGCAGTTCGTTCCGTGGTTCAACGCAACGAACCTGTATTCTTGCCTATTACAAACATCCGATTAGAAGATATTAGTGCTGCATTTGCGATCGCCTTGCATATGCACCAACCCACCATCCCCGCCGGACCCAATGGTGAATATATTGGCCATTTGCAATATATGTTTGAACATACCGGCGAAGGCGATAATCACAATGCCGGACCCTTCTCCTGGTGCTACAGTCGCATGGGGGAATTCATTCCCGAACTTATTGCCAACGGTTGTAATCCCCGAGTCATGTTAGATTACTCCGGCAATTTATTGTGGGGATTGCGACAAATGGGACGCCATGATGTCATCGATAGTCTCAAACGCATCACCTGCGACCCCCAATATTATCTCAATGTTGAATGGTTAGGAACCATGTGGAGTCATGCCGTAGTTCCCTCCACTCCCCTGCCGGATCTCAAACTCCATATTCAAGCATGGCAACATTATTTTGCCTCAATTTTTGGCTGGGAAGCCCTCGCCCGAGTCAAAGGATTTTCTCCCCCAGAAATGCACCTGCCAAACCATCCGGATACCCTTTTTGAGTTTATCAAAGCCCTCAAAGAAAGCGGTTATCGCTGGATTATGGTTCAGGAACATTCCGTGGAAACCTTAGAAGGTCATAGTCTGGGGTACAAACATCTTCCTCACCGCCTAACTGCCCGAAATTCCCACGGGGAAACCACCAGTATCACCGCCTTAATTAAAACCCAAGGGTCTGATACTAAATTAGTGGCTCAAATGCAGCCCTATTATGAAGCCAAAACCCTGTCTAAACAGCAAATTGGTTCTGTAACCGTTCCCCCCATCGTTACCCAAATTGGCGACGGGGAAAATGGTGGGGTGATGATGAATGAATTCCCCGATGGATTCAAACGCACCACCTATGAAATCGCTCAAAATAATGGCGGTAAATCGGGAACTGTTGCGCTTAATGGGACGGAATATTTAGAACTAATTGAAGCCGCTGGCTGTTCTCCGGAAGATTATTCCCCTTGTCAAGCGGTGCAACAACATAAAATCTGGGAACGGCTGGATCCGGAGAATGTCACTCCCGAAAAAATGGCTGAGGCGATCGCGCAGTTAAAGCAAGAAGACCATCAATTTCATGTGGATGGTTCTTCCTGGACAAATAACCTCAATTGGGTGCAAGGCTATGAAAATGTAGTCGGACCGATGAATTCCCTAAGCGCCTTATTTCATCAAAAAATTGACCCGCTCATGGGTGATGAAAATTTTACCCAAGAACCGCGCTATCGTCAAGCCTTACTCAACAATTTGTTAACCCAAACCAGTTGTTTCCGCTACTGGGGACAAGGAATGTGGACCGACTTTGCAAGGTCCATCTATGAACGGGCGATCGATCAGTTAAACAACGACTTTTAACCGTCCAAGTTCAACGTCCCGACTTCAGTCGTTCTTATCATGTTCGTAGTAACGACTTCAGTCGTTCTCCATGTTCAACGTCCCGACTTCAGTCGTTCTCCCTCCAGCAACAAACAACCCTGCCGGTTGTTGGTTGCTAATTTCTGTGGTTTAACGACGATGGTGAGTGGGTTTTATGGAGAAGATAACGACTGAAGTCGTTACTACGAACTAAGAAAGATAACGACTGAAGTCGTTACTACGAACTTAAGAAAAGAAACGACTGAAGTCGTTACTACGAACTTAAGATAACGACTTCAGTTGTTATTACTTAACGGGGATATCCATGTCTAGGGTTCGGACTAGAAACGCCCACTTATCGGCGGCTTCCTCGATGATTTTAGCCGTGGGTTTTCCGGCACCGTGACCCGCTTTGGTTTCAATGCGAATCAGGACCGGTGCCTTCGAGGTATGTGCTGCTTGTAAGGCAGCGGCGAATTTGAAACTATGTGCGGGAACAACGCGATCGTCATGATCTGCCGTGGTAATCATAGTCGCTGGATAGGCAGTACCGGGTTTGAGGTTATGTAAGGGAGAGTAAGCATACAAGGCTTTAAATTCATCGGGATTATCTGGGGAACCGTAATCGGAACACCAGGCCCAGCCGATGGTAAACTTGTGGAAGCGTAACATATCCATGACGCCGACGGCAGGGAGGGCGGCAGCGAACAGGTCCGGACGTTGTGTCATACAGGCACCGACTAATAATCCGCCATTGCTGCCTCCGGCGATCGCAAGTTTCTGGGGTCGCGTGTACTGATGTTCAATTAACCACTCCGCAGCAGCGATAAAGTCATCAAACACATTCTGTTTATTTAACTTCGTCCCCGCTTGATGCCAATCTTCTCCGTATTCTCCCCCACCGCGCAGATTGGGAATGGCAATGATGCCGCCTAGTTCCATCCAGACGACTTGGGAGACGGAAAAACTCGGGGTGAGGGAAATGTTAAATCCCCCATATCCATACAAATAGGTGGGATTATTCCCATCCCGTTGGATTCCCTGTTTATGGATGATGAACATCGGCACCTGGGTACCATCTTTACTGGTGTAAAAAATTTGTTCTGTTGTATAGTTATCCGGTTTGAAATCGACCTGGGGTTTGCGATAAAGGGTACTCTGACCCGTCACCATATCGTAGCGATAAATGGTGGGTGGGGTGGTAAAGCTGGTGAAACTATAAAAGGTTTCGGTGTCGTGGCGTTTGCCATTAAATCCACCGGCAGAACCGATTCCCGGTAATTCGACTTCCCGGATGAAGGAACCATCGAGGTTAAATAGTTTAATTTGACTGCGAGCATCTTTGAGATAATCGGCGACAAACTGATTATTTAAAAGGCCGATACTTTCTAAGGTTTCGGGTGCTTCGGGAATCAGTTCGTTGCGATCGCCGGTGCGGATATTCAGAGAAATCAACCGACCCCGGGGTGCATTCAAGTCCGTTTGAAACCAAAATAAATCCCCTTCTTTATCGATAAATCCATACTGAGCTTCAAATTCGCTAATTAATTGGATAACTTCAGATTCAGGATGGGTTAAGTCTTTGTAAAAAACCAAATTTTTCGGGTCGGTACCGCGCCAGACGGAGATAATCAGAACTGTGCCATCTTCACTGACACCGCCGCTAAATCCCCACTCTTTTTGATCCGGACGATGATAAATTAAAATATCCTCGGATTGGGGAGTGCCGAGGCGATGGTAGAAGAGTTTTTGATAATAGTTAACATCTTCATATTGGCCTTTGGTGTTCGGTTCATCGTAGCGACTGTAGAAAAACCCTTGATGGTCGTGAGTCCAAGAAGCACCGGAGAATTTAATCCATTGAAGATGGTCGGATAAATCCTCGCCGGTTTCAATATCGCGAACTTTCCACTCTTGCCAATCGGAACCGGAGGAAGAGAGACCATAAGCCATGAATTGAGCATTTTCACTAATTGCAATACCCGCTAGGGCGATGGTACCATCTTCAGAGAGCTTGTTGGGGTCGAGCAAGACCCGAGGTTGATCATCGAGGTGATTGAGGACGTAGAGAACGCTTTGGTTTTGGAGTCCATCGTTTTTAAAATAAAAATACCGACTGCCTTTTTTAAAGGGGATGCCGTATTTTTCATAATCCCAAAGTTCCGTCAAGCGATGTTTGAGGCGATCGCGTTGGGGAATTTCGTTAAGATAAGCAAAGGTGACCGTATTTTGCGCTTCTACCCAAGCTTTGGTTTCCTCAGCGTCTGGGTCTTCCAACCAACGGTAGGGATCGGAAATCGGGATACCGTGGTAGTCATCCACGATATCGCTTTTATGAGTATTGGGATAGCTGAGGGTTCCGTCGAGATAGGACATACACTTAGGGAATTAAGGAGTGTATTCTAGTGTAGCGTTTTGCCTAGAGGATTGAAGCATTGCCGGGGACTGTGACAGTTTTTGTACCTACGGACCATCCCCGGGCGATCGCCACAGATGGGGACCACGGATCCCAGCAACAACCGGCGGGGGTTAAAAATAACAGAATCAAATCGGTTGAAACTGACATCTTGCACCAGTGGCAACAACCGGCGGGGGTTAAAACGATTGGCGGCCTAACAGAATCAAGTCGGTTGAAACCGACTGAAAACCCCACTGTATCAGACTTGCAGTCGGTTTTTAACCGAATGCAAGCTATGAGGCCGCCAATCGATTTATCCCCCGCCGGTTGTCGCAACTGCTGCAAGATGTCAGTTTCAACCGACTGAAAACACCACGGGATAAGACCCGCAGTCGTCTTTAGACGACTTGAGCTATTAGGCGGGGGTTTAAACCCCCGCCGGTTGTCCCCGCCGGTTGTCGCAACTGCGATGAGGCCGCCAATCGTTTGAACCCCCGCCGGTGTTGAGAATGGTGGAAGATGGCGGATTCCCCGAACCGAGGCGATCGGTTATGATATCCAAATTTTCTACCCTATCGAGTCAGAATCGAGAGAATTCAATTGCAATTGCAATTGAGTTCTATTGGTCACCGAACTGTTCCCCACTCCATGTAACCTAACAAGATAGAAGGGGAAAACATCGGGTGTAGAAGTAGTTTAATGCTAGGGTGGGGTCTAAATCCTCCGGGGTGACGTCCCATACTGGGGTAGCCACTCTCTGAGGCTCTAACTGATCCTGATTCAGAGCGGCTAGAGTTAAGGGTTTCCCGAAACCGATGACCTTTCCTAGGGAGTCTAGGGAGTGGTCATCGGGGAAAAACGCCCTCTTATTTACTCCGGTCTGGAGGGGATCCTAAAGAAAGTGGGTATCGCCCCTCGGTCGCCTGTATCAATAAATCCAGGAATTGTCCGTGGCGAGGGCTACATAAATTAGATTGAGTGAAATGCTTTCACCTGCGACTTATTTAGAATACAAGCTAAAGCAATTGGGTAGCCAAGAATGGGAAGTATAAAAAAGCCTTTTTGAATCAAACCCGTATTCGAGTAAAGTTGACCCTTTCTTTTTTACAGTGCTACATTTTTTACTATGGCTAAAATCCTAATTGTTGACGATGACGTAACCGTGCAGCTCGTCCTCCAGGACTTACTTGAAAGCGACGGACATCGCATCACCGTGGCCTCTGATGGGACCGAGGGTCTGCGGCTGGCCAGAGAACTGGAACCTGACTTGATTGTTTGCGATTGGATGATGCCCGGATTGGATGGATTAGAAGTTTGTCAGAAAATCAAGTCTGACCCCGAACTTGCACCGATGTTTTTCATCCTGCTCACTGCGCGAGAAGAAGTGGGCGATCGCATCAAGGGACTCAACACCGGAGCCGATGATTTTCTCTCCAAACCCATCGAAACCGAAGAATTTTTAGCGCGAATAAGGGCTGCCTTACGATTGCATGGCTTAACCCAAGAACTCAGCCAAGCCAATCAGCAGTTAGAAGCCTTAGTGGAGGTGCAGCGCCGACTCCTCGCCTTTAAGGGAGACACCACCACGGATAATAGTCTCAGCTACCCCTACACAGAAATTCTCAAACCCTTGGGACAAGCGGCTCATGCCAGTCGAGTCTACCTCTGCCAAAATCCGCCCCTGTCTGTATCTCTGGGGAATTCCTCGCCAACCGCTCACTCCCCGCTGTTGGTGGCCCAGTGGAGTTGCGAAGAGTTAAAAATTAAACCCGGATCCGACACCACTCCCCAACCGGCGCAATGTTTCTCCTTAAAGGCACCGGTGCTGATTGAGCGGTGGGTATCTCTGTTAGCGCGAGGAGAAGTCATTGCCGATGTTGTGAGTAACTTTCCCGACTCTGAACGGGAAATTTTAGAAAAATCCGGAATTCAATCCCTGCTGATTTTGCCCCTGATTGTGCATGGAGAATTCTTTGGATTTATTCGCTTTGACAACTGCACCGAAGCTCGGGTGTGGTCCGAGTCAGAAGTCTCTATCCTCCAGGCTGCTGCCGCCGCCGTCTCTCTTCATAAAGAGCGGGCCTTAGCGGAAGTGGCCCTGCGGTCTTCGGAAGCGCGCTATCGTGCCATTGTTGAAGATCAAACCGAACTGATTTGTCGGTTTGCACCCGATGGCACCCTGACCTTTGTCAATGATGCCTACTGTCGCTATTTCGGTGTGAGTCGCAAAGAACTCATGGATGGATCGGTGGTCTCTTTGATCCCCGATATCGATCGCAACCCCGTCGCCATGCCGGTTGTCACCCGGGAACGGCGGATCGTCCTGAGCAATGGAGATGTGCGCTGGCAACAGTGGACCGATCGCGCTATTTTTGACGCCCAAGGGGTGTTGAGTGAGTTCCAAGCCGTGGGACGAGATATCACGGAACGTAAATTAGCAGAAGCAGCGGTCCAAGCCAGCGAGGAACGGTTCCGCCAGTTAGCCGAAAATATCGAAGAGGTCTTTTGGATCAGCGATCCAGACTATAGCCAAATCCTGTACGTTTCCCCCGCCTATGAGGAAATTTGGGGACTAGAACGCCAGGAATTGTATGAGAAACCCACCGCCCGGTTAGAGGCGATTCATCCCGACGATCGCCAAGCCGTCCTTACAGGATTGATGCCTTTAGATCGCCTCGATCGCGAATATCGAATCATTCGACCCGATGGTTCCATTCGCTGGATTCGCGATCGGGGCTTTCCCATCCGTGACGAAGAAGGAAAAATCTACCGCATTGCCGGAATTTCTGAAGATATCACCGAAATCAAACGCGCTGAAGAGCAACTGCGTCATGCCTTGGCGAAAGAACGAGAAATCATGGAGTTTAGAACCCGCTTTGTTTCAATGGTTTCTCACGAATTCCGCACCCCCATGACCACCATTCTTTCTTCCGCTGATTTACTCGAATATTATTTAGAGGAATGGCCCCATGACAAACTGGATAAAAAGTTTCAAGCCCTCCATCGCATTCAATCGGCTACAGTGAACATGACCCAATTACTTGAAGATGTCCTGTTCATCGGACGGGCCGAAATGAGTCAACTTCCGTTTAATCCCCACCCCGTTGATTTGGTTCCATTTTGTGAAGAAATTGTCGAAGAATTCAAATTTTCTTCCACCAAAAAATACACGATTAATTTTGTTAAAAACTACTCCCGAGATTTTCTGAACAACAAAGGCTTTAAGCCTTGTTTTGACGAAAAATTATTACGCTATATTCTTAATAATTTGCTTTCTAATGCGATTAAATACTCCCCCGAGGGAGGAGAGGTTTATTTTGAATTAACCTGCACCGAAACTGATGTAATTTTCATGATAAAAGACTCAGGAATTGGCATTCCCTCCGAAGAAATCCCCCGCCTCTTCCAAACCTTCCACCGTTGCGGAAATGTCGGGAATATCCCCGGTACAGGGTTGGGATTGGCAATGGTGAAACGCAGTACCGACTTACATGGCGGGGAAATTTCCGTCAAAAGTGAGGTAGGATTCGGGACGGCATTTACCGTTAGGCTTCCTTTGTATAGCCGACAGCGAGAAGAGGATTCAAGTTCACAACAAGTTGGCTCATGATCATAACCGGGTTGTTCGGATCCGTCCTCCCTAAATGCTGCATCTTCCTGAACTTTGGGGAAGTGGAAATGACTTCCTGACGGGTCTGTACGGGTGCTTGCTTTTCTGATAAACTATGATTTATGATGACTGAATACTTTGCGACTGTTGCTCGGGGTTTAGAACCCATTGCTGCCCAAGAATTAGAACGGTTAGGTGCTCGGGATGTTCGTCCGGACTTTACAGGCGTCCATTTTTCTGGCGATCGCGCTTTACTTTACCGGGTTAATTTGTGGGGAAGAACGCTGTTTCGCGTTCTCGTTCCGATCCGAGAATTTTTCTGTCCAAATGCTGAAATGCTGTATCGAGAAATCCAGTCTATTGATTGGGAGGAGTATCTCGATCCGGGTAATACCTTGGCGGTCAACTGTACGGGCAGCAATCAGAAACTCAATCACACTCATTTTACAGCGTTACAGGTCAAAAATGCGATCGTAGACCAACAACGCGATCGCACGGGAGAACGGTCTACGGTGGACCCGAAGGACCCGGATTTGTTACTGAATCTGCATATTCATGGCGATCGCGCCATTCTCAGTTTAGATAGTTCCGGAAACAGCTTACATCGGCGCGGATATCGTCCGGCAATGGGAACTGCACCCCTCAAAGAAACCTTAGCGGCGGCTATTTTAGAACTGGCTGAATATTCCCCAGAACAAACCTTTTTAGACCCCTTATGTGGGTCCGGGACTTTACCCTTAGAGGCGGGTTTAAAGGCATTAAATATTGCACCCGGATTGTTTAGAGAACGGTTTGGATTTATGAGTTGGCGTGATTTTGACCTCGAACTTTGGCAAGAAATCCGCCAAGAAGCCCTAGAAGGTCAAAAAACCGAATTAACGGCCCCCATCTACGGCAGCGATCGCGATCGGGCTGTGATCCAACAAGCGTATCTCAATGCGGAAAACTGCGGATTAGATGCTCATGTTCACTTTTCCATCCAAGAATTTTATCACCTCGAACCCCCGGCAGAAAGCGGGATTTTGATTTGCAATCCTCCTTATGGAGAACGTCTCGGTGAAGTTCACGAACTGGGTGATTTTTATAAATCTATGGGAGATATTTTAAAACAACGTTTTACCGGATGGACAGCTTATATTTTATCCGGCAATAAAGAACTCACCAAAAAAATCGGGCTGAAATCCTCAAAACGCATTCCCGTTTACAATGGTTCCTTACCTTGTACGTTACTCAAATATGAAGTTTATTAACTTTGAAGCCAGATTGCTTGGCAGGGGAAATCCGTTGGAAACCCCCTACCACTTTTACTTAGTCTTTCTCGATTTTAACCGAGAGGATTTTATCTTTAGCCCGAATAGAGTTGACGACATCCATATCTTCGGTTTTACCAAAAACCGTATGTTGTCCATCTAAATGGGGTTGGGGAGAGTGGCAAATAAAGAATTGACTTCCCCCAGTATTGCGTCCTGCATGGGCCATTGATAATGTACCTGCTAGATGTTTGTTGGGGTTAATTTCACAATTGATTTTATAACCAGGACCCCCCGTTCCGGTTCCATTGGGACATCCCCCTTGGATCATGAAATTGGGAATCACCCGATGGAAGATTAATCCATCATAAAACCCACTTTCAGATAATTTGATAAAATTATCTACCGTATTCGGGGCATCTTTATCGAACAGATCCAGATGAATCGTTCCTTTGTCGGTTTCCATAATGGCACGAGGCATAGGTTTCTCCTTGAATTGATTCAGATTTAAGGGCGTTCTCAGTGGTTCGATCGCCCAGGACAGACCTATATTACCTTAGAGCGTCGGTTGTTGGGGAGGGGGGGAGGATTCGGGAGATGGGTCATTTGTCATTTGTCTTATGTCATTTGTCCTTGGTTGATGGGGAGGATGGGGGAGATCGGGAGGATGGGGAGGATGGGGAGATGAATTTTTTGAGTTCATCTTTACCAAGGATGATGTTGATTGCTGCTGGTTTGCTGTACTCTAAATAATGAAAAAATCAGAGGAAAATTATGGATAGCGAACAAACCCAAGAAATTCTCAGATTGCGGGAGAAAAAATTAAAACCGAAGGAAATCGCCCGCAAAATGGGGTTAAAAGTCTCGGAAGTTAGCGCATTTCTGAAAGAACAAGCCGAACAAAAGGCGATCGCCCGTGAGGAATCCGGAGAATTACCGCCGGTGTTTGAGTGTTTAATCAATGCCAATTGTCTCTCCCGACTGTTTCCTGAAAAAGGGGCGATCGCGACCCAATCTGAGGATGATTTAGACACCACAACCGACCCGGGTATGGCGATTGTAACGGTGACGCGATCGCCTGGATTTAACCGCTTTATTGTCTGTACTTACCTCGTGGATTATTGGTGTTTGGGGGTCAAAGATGCCTCGGGACCGCGCAAATACAATCGCAGTGAATATGAAAGAATTGCCTCTTTGTATTATGACTCGTTCATCGGGGGTGCTGAAAAAATTTCATTAACTCAGGCTCAAGCCATTGTCTGGGGTGCGGTTGAATATGCTGAAAAATTAGGCTTAAAACCCCATCATGATTTTGGAAAAGCTAAAGAACTGTTAGGGGAGTGGGATGGAGAACTTAAAATCGAATTTGGACAAGACGGAAAGCCATTCTATACTAGCGGACCCTACGATAATTCTGCCTCAATTATTAATAGCTTGAATAAATCGGTGGGTGAGGGAAATTATGAGTATCTGATTGGGATGGAATCTTAACTATAATTCCCTTGAATTTCTAGGGTTGTCAAGGAGGTATGAACTCCCCCTTGACAACCCCGAAATTTAGGTAGCATTAAATGCCATTTGCCAAAATGCTTTTTCAAATTGAGCCACGGTAATCACGGTTTGTTCCGCTTCTTTCTGAACCTCTGGTGAGGCATTACTGAGCATTTCATCGGCTTGGTGTTCTAACAATTTGACGTAATCCGTAAAGCCCGGATTTCCCCAGCGATCGGCAAATTCGGTATAGGGTTCTGGCATAGGTCCGGGCAATTGCCACCCTTGATTATAAGCTAACTCCACTGCCCACAATCCCGTTGTTTGCACAGCATAAGGAGTCCGGGCCAAACTTTCTAAAAACTGGCTGTATTCTTCACAGGTGCGCTGTTTAACAACGTCCAAGGATAAAGTCCGTTCGGCCGCTTTAACTTGAAACCAATTCAATTCATCTTTCAGGGCGGTTAATCCCCCTAACAGCACATCAAAATGATGATTAGGGGCAACGGATAAAATCCGGGCTAACATCCGGGTAAATTCCACCACAAATTGATAATCCTGCACCAGCCAAGTATTAAATTGCTCTGGGGTAATGGTGCCTTGTTTACACCCATCCAGAAAAGGATGCACCGTGGCTTCTTGCCAAAGATGTTTATGGTTTTTGAGAATTTCCTGACAAGTAATGGTCATAAGTTCAAGAGAAAAAACAACAGATTTAGGCTACATCATGCTCAGGGCAAAATTGCCCTACTGCCTCATCAAGATTATCAGCCAAAGCGGTGGTTTAGTTACTAGAATAAGCACTTTCTATTTCAGCCAATTCCATCCATCGTTCCGTGGCTACTTCTATTTCATGACCCAAATTTTGGACCTTTTGATGAAGTTTTTGCACTTCGGTGACGGCCCCGGGTTCGGCGCGATAGAGGGCTTTTTCCGTGGCGGCTTTTTCTGCTTCCATTTCGGCAATTTTGGCTTCGAGTTGCTGATACTCTCGCTTTTCCTTGGAGGACAGTTTGCGCTGGCGATTTTTATCCCAACTGACCCTTTCAGACTTGTCAACGGTGGCAGTTTGGGAGTCCTGTTTTTTCTCGGGTTGGCTGGCTGCTGCCAGACGTGAGGCTTCTGCGGCTTCGGCTTTTTGGTAGTCGAGATAAACCGTATAGTTGCCGGGGTACTGCCGGAGGTTTCCGCCTTCTTCTAAGGCAAAAATGGTATTGACGGTGCGATCGAGAAAATAGCGGTCGTGGGAGACAACGATCGCACATCCGTTAAAGTCTTCCAGGTAATCTTCTAAAACCGATAACGTCTGCACGTCTAAGTCATTGGTGGGTTCGTCCAAAATGAGAATATTTGGAGCACTCATCAAGACACGCAGTAAAAACAGTCGGCGTTTTTCTCCCCCCGAGAGTTTATGAATGGGTAAATATTGTTGATTCGGGGGGAACAGAAACCGTTCTAACATTTGGGAGGCGGTAATTTGCAGTCCGTCGGCAGTTTTGACTAATTCCGCTTCTTCTTTGACGTAATCGATCGCCCGTTGATTTTGATCCGCAGCGTCGAGTAAATCATCACAATGTTGGTCAAAATAACCAATATGGATGGTACTACCAATCTCTACAGTTCCTGAATCGGGGGCAAGGCGTCCGGTAATGATATCCAATAAGGTGGATTTGCCGATGCCATTTTTGCCGATAATCCCGATGCGATCGTCAGGACTAAATTTATAGGAAAAGTCTTGGATTAGGGTGCGATCGCCATAAGCTTTACGGACATTTTCTAGCTCGATCGCCTTCTTGCCAATCCGCCGACTAGCCGTGGAAATTTCCACCTTCCCTAAACTCTGTTTAAACTCCTTATCCTGGAGATCCATCGCCCGACCAATCCGAGCTTTTTGCTTGGTACTGCGGGCTTTAGGGCCGCGACTGAGCCATTCTAATTCCCGGCGCAATAGCCCATAATGTTTGCGTTCCTGACTGGCTGCCGCTTCTTCGGCAAGGGCTTTTTTTTCTAAATAATAAGAATAATTTCCGTCGTAAGTGTAAAGTTCGCCGCGATCGAGTTCGATAATCCGATTGGTGACGCGATCGAGAAAATAGCGATCGTGGGTAATCAGTAAAATTGCCCCGCGAAAGCTATTTAAGTAACTCTGTAACCACTCCACGGAAATCGCATCCAGATGGTTTGTCGGTTCATCCATCAGCAGCACATCGGGATCGCTGAGTAAAGCGGCAGCCAGGGCGATCCGCTTGCGGTATCCCCCGGAAAGGGTCCCGATTTGGGCATCAAAATCTTCGATTCCTAACTGACTGAGGATAATTTTGGCTTGGGTTTCCAGTTCCCATGCGCCACTGGTTTCCATATTGTGCATGACTTCGGATAACCGCGCCATCAACGGTCCATCTTCAGGGTGGCGGGCAATTTTGTGGCTGAGGTCCTCATATTCGCGGACTAGGTTCATGCGATCGCCACAGTCGGCAAAAACCTGTTCTAATACCGTCCGGTTTTCATCGAGATCCGGTTGCTGCGGGAGATACACGATTCTCACCCCAGAATTGACTAAAATTTGCCCGCCATCCACAGGTTCTAAGCGGGCAATCATTTTCAATAGGGTAGATTTGCCGGATCCATTTGTGCCGATCAAGCCAACTTTATCGGTGGGATTGAGGCTAAATGTGGCATCCCGGAGGATTTCTTTAATGCCAAAATCTTTTTTGACGGATTGTAGGGTAAAGATGCTCATCAAATTCCTTTATACGGCACAGACTCCTCCTTTGTATTATCCCTCAGTCTTTGCCTCGTGGGTAGTGCTTTAGGCTGAATCTGCCTTGAATCCACTGCTGCCCCGGACCAGAAACCCAGTTTCTCCACAAAATCTCGGGCAATCAGCTATCAATCGGTTGCAGAAACCCGGTTTCTAAATTTAGCTGAAATCTCTGGGGTGATGGGTCCTCTGCCTGCCCTGCTACGGGTTAGGGATCGGCGCATTACGAGACTAAATTAGGGAAAACAGTATGAATAGCCAATCTATTATCGTACCATTCGTCGGTTTTTATTTGGCAATAGTTTTATTGATAAATATTGATAATTTCTAAAACTGCCAAGCAATAGAATTAAACTAGCTTGGACTCAAGGGGTTTGAGATCTCCCGATTGGGTGAGATTGTTAATCCGGCCTTGAGGCATCCCTTAATTTAGGTCTACCTCGGGAGTGTTTTTTTGCCTCCAGGTAAATGAGAGGCTGATGTATAGGAAGCTGACCCGCAAGGGAGGCGATCGCCTTTCCTCATCTACTCCGGCCTGAAATCTCCCCTCTTCTGTAGGGGCGGAAAACCCAAAACCCTTCTAGGACAAAGAGTTGCCCCTCATTGGACATGGGTACAAGACGGGACCATTCCCCCTCGAAAAACCGAAACACAGGTGCGCTATGAACCACGACACTCTAAAAGCTCAAATCACCCCCGATCGCGAGGCGATTCAACTCTGGCTGCAACAACAGCCTCCCCACCAACGCCGCGATCGCCGCTTATGGGTCAAAGAGTTTTTAGCGTTTGTCGGGAAACCTCTGGCGGTGGTTACCTTAGCCGATGTCCGGGCCTTTGCTCAAACCCTGGCCGCCCGTCGCATCCCACCCCAACAAGCTCAAGCGCGATTGTCCGTGATCAAGTCTCTGTTTGCCTATTGGTATCGTCAGGGGCAGTTGCCCGTGAATATTCCCCTCCAACATTGGCCCAAAGTCCGGGTTAAGGGACCCTCGTCTTCAGGTTCGGTAATTCTCCTCGGGATACTGTCTCATTTAGGATCTACCCTCAGACAGAGATTTGGGCGACAGTCCCGGAAACCCGCCACCCGTCAGAAGCAGGCAGCGTTCTGGGGTGGAGTCTGTTTGGCGGGGGTGGCGTTGGTGATTCCCGCTCATCTCAACTCTCAAGCGGAAACCACGGAAGAAGTCACAATTCCCCAGCCCTCGCCCCAAGTTCGACGCCAAAGGGTGGCAAACCTCAAGGCGGCTCAGGTCCAGGCTTTTCTGGATACGATCGCCTGGGCGGAAGGTACTGCCGGTCCCAACGCCTATCGGATGCAGTTTACCGGGACTAAGTTTGCGAGTTTTCAGGATCATCCCCGGGAAATCAAATGTGGGTCTAGCTACGGGTCCCGACTTTGTTCCGATGCCGCAGGCAAGTATCAGTTTCTGAGTACCACTTGGGACCGCATGGCTAAAAAAATAGGCGCGTCTGATTTCTCCCCTACCAATCAAGACCGCGCCGCGATCGCCCTGTTGGATGAATATGGGGTGTTAGAAGATATTGAGGCGGGTTCCTTCGCCTATGCCGTGATCCAGTTGATTCCCGTCTGGCCTTCCCTTCAGGATGTGGGCAATGGCGATCGCTCCCGGGCGATCGCCCGCTTAGAACAGGTGTATCAGAAAAAATTACGGAAGCATTCTTTTCAGCCAGCAGCGTTCCGGAAAAATAATTAGCAAGCCCTATTTGTCCGGCTAGTTAATATTTATTAATATTCTCCTAAATCAACAGGCTGTAAGGTTTTGAGCATCGGTAAGTAAAAAATTTCCACCCTTTAATCTTTTAAATTTTTCCGGTGTGGTTAAACCCAATGATAGAGGGGTTCTCTCCTATCTATGCCTGTTAATCTCTGCCCTGGGGGGGAGCATTAACTTTAGTTATTTTGACAGAATAGAAGGTAAGGTAACTCGAAACCAGGAGTAATCGCATCAATCAATAATAGGCTTTAGTTCCCTCGGACTAAGAGTGCGAATTGCTGATGAAGATGGGATAAAAATAACCCAGTCTCGGGCCCAAGCCCTTGAACCCTGAATCAAAGGGACAATCAATTACCTCGGTCAACGACCTGCACTATTTAAAGATTCTTAACAATTTTTTCTAGGACTTAACTTAAAATTGCGGGTCTTCAGGGTGTTAATTGCCATCGCACAGGTAGAGTCCAAAGCCGAAGAGAAATTTCAGCGTTTTAGGCCCTGCGATCGGCGAACTGAAGAGACAAAAATTAAGGAGAATATCCATGAAAGGCATTTATAATATAGTCACTGTTTTAGCCATTAGTTTAGGAATAGGGATAGCCCCACCTGCGCTCGCCGAAAATTTATCTGAGCCTTCTGCCCGGGAATCCCAGACTGTGATTGAAGTCGATTCTTATGACTTTGTAGTGCTCGCAGAAGAGGCCCTGGAGGTGGGAGATTATCAAAATGCCATTTTCCATGCTAACCGGGCGATCGATCTCGAACCCGGTTTAGGAAATGCCTATCTGATTCGAGGACAGGCCCGGGCCTATCAAGGGGAAATCCAAGTAGCGATCGCCGACTTAGAACAAGCCGCCCAGGTTTACCGTCAGAACAACAATCAAATCGGTTATCTCCTTGCACAACAATATCTGCGGGACTTGAATGCGCCGAGTTCTCCTCAAGCCTTAACCCTTCCGGACCTCACCCCTTAATCGGGACCAGAGTCCGGCGATCGCCTCCTGAGTCCGGGCGATCGCTCCCCCTGCCCATGCCAGTCTGGCGATCGCCCTCCCGGGATGACCCTGTATAACTCCCCCTCTCGGAGCAAATATCACCTGTTCACTGGATTCACGCCAATTTTCAAAATGTTCCTTGTCTGCAAAGGATAATCTTTATGACTCTCAAGGCGACCCCAGCCCAATTACATACCCTGCAACCCCTAGTAAATCCAATAAACCAGGCCGCCGAACAAATCCACACCCTCCAGCGTCGCGCCCTAGGTGCGATCGTGATTACCCTCCTCTTGCTCATCCTCACCTATACTCTGGATGTACTATCCGCTTGGGCCTCTATCGCCACATCAACGGCCCTCTCAACCTTGTGTTTATTAAACATTGTCACCACCACCCTGACCCTACTCACTGGCGTAGCAGGCATCGGGGCCGCCATGACCTTTGTCTCCTATCGTGCTAAGGTGCTGCGGTGCATTTCCCCAAGAGGAACGACGAGGGGACCCCTGGCTCCCTCCTCATTCAATTCCTAGTCAACCCACCCTCTCAAAGCCTTTTTAAAATTAGGCCCAAATCCGGTGGTAAAAAGTCGTTTTTATCTCTTAGCCCGCGCTTCTCGGGCTTCGTCCGCAAATGCCCCACCCTTGAGGGTGTGGGTTTTTTCGGGGAATTTTTTCTTTTTTAGGCCAATCTCCGGGGGATTTATTACCCAGAATTTCGCCGATCGAGCAATCGCTAGGGCCTTTTCTTCCCTCTGCGGGTTAATCAATCGGATGAGGTTTCCCAATCGCGATCGGGTTGCTCAATCCCTCCGATTCACCCCAGGCAGTTTCTGCCCTTCCCCCATCAAAATTTCCACCGATAAAGATGAGGGAAAAAGGTTGTCAAAAGGGGCTTTATCCTGTAAAATTACTGTTTTAAATCGGTCCAAGCCGATTGAGTGGGTTACTCTAATTGGCAGGGTCGCTCCGGTGCAGGATGTTAGAAGAAGGGATGGAGAGCCGCTAATAGAGGGAATCAAGGGAATCAAAATAACCCAAGTCCGTCCCTGTGCCCGTTGCGGACCCTAACTCCCTTAATTCGCGATGGGCCGTCCCTTAAGAATTGTAAAGATATGTAAAATCTCCTTTCAGGAGCTAGTAAATTAAAATAAATTGAACACTTTTTAGCTTGGCTTTACTTCCATCTCAAGCCTATCACTGGGGTCTACACATTATTAAACTAAGCTCTATCCGGATAAAAATAGTCAACCCATCCCCGGGGAACATCTGAAAATTTTACCGATTTAGCGTTGCTCAATAAAACCCGTTAGTTTCTTGGAAATAAATCCAACGGATTCAAGCCGGTTGAGTTCCAAGGGAAAGGACAGTATAAACTGAAGTAAATAAGCATAGATAGAACATGAATTTAGCCCGGATTCATATTATTGAAAAAAACTCGTTAATGATCGCGCCAGATACCGGGGCGAGTGAGGCGATCGCCCTCATGAATCAACAGCGTTCCAGTTGTGCATTAGTCGTGGAGAATCATCAGATAGTCGGAATTTTGACCGAACGCGATATAGTCAGAATGACCGCAGAGGCGATCGACCTTAACATCGTCAAGGTTGCAGCAATTATGACCCGCGATCCAGTCCGGATCGTGGTTTCCGCTGACTTAGATATTTTTTCCGTATTATCAACCCTGCGCCAGCACAAAATTCGCCACTTACCCGCTATTGATGAGTCCGGAAATATCCTGGGGGTGATTACCCAAAATAGTATCCGCCAAGCCCTTCAACCCACAGATTTATTAAAATGCCAGCAAGTCGCTCAGGTGATGAGCGATCGCGTGATTCACTTACCCCAGACCGTTTCTCTGAGGGAAATCACTCAAAAAATGACCCTAGAGCAGGTCAGTTGTATTGTCATTGTTGACCCCAACCATCACTCAGGAACGGTACCGATTGGGATGATTAACGAACGGGATATCGTTAAATTTCAGGCTCTAAATTTAAACTTAGCAGAAATTGTCGTCTCCGAGGTCATGAATACCCCGTTTCTTCCAATTAAAACCGGGAATTCCTTGTGGGATGCTCATCAATTAATGGAAGAACATGAAATTCGCCCCTTAGTGGTGGTGAATGAATCGGGAAATTTAGCAGGCATACTCACTCAAACCAGCCTGTTAGAAGCCCTCGACCCGCTTGAAATTTACAGAACCCTAGAGGTGTTAAAAGAGCAAGTGAATCGCGGAGGGATTGAGCTAAATCAGTTAAACGAACGCCTCCTGGAGGAAATTGCCCTGCGAGAACAGGAATTGCAGGAACGGTCCCGACTTGAGGGGGAACTGAAAGCCGCGCGCGCCGAAGCAGAAGCCGCTACAAATCGGGTAACGGATATCCTAGAAAGTATTACGGATGCCTTCTTTTTTCTGGATTCCCATTGGCGATTTACTTATATTAATCCCCAAGCTGAACTGCTCTTTCAAAAAAAAACCAAAGAACTCCTGGGTCAAAGTCTTTGGGTGGAATTTCCCGAAGCGAGGCAAGGGAGATTTTATGAAGAATACCAACGGGTTGTTGCGGAAAACATCAGCCGGGAATTTTTGGAATTTTATCCCCCCATGAATCGCTGGTTTAAGATTCATGCTTATCCCGCCCATGAGGGGATTTTGGTGTATTTTGAAGATGTTACAGAGCAGATTCAAGCCGAAGCCTCTCTAAAAGAAAGCGAACAGTTTTTACGCAGCATCTATGAAGGGGTAGAAATGGCTATTTTTATTGTGGATGTCTTGGCAGATGGCACGTTTCGCTACTTTGATAGTAATCCCACCCATGAACGGATTTGGCAGATTTCTGCGGAAGAAATGACCGGAACCACCCCCGAACAGCTGTTGCCTCCATCCGTCGCTGAGGAGGTGATGCAAAGGTATCGCCACTGCATCGAAACTAGAGAACGGATAACCTATGAAGAAAAGCTACCCTTAGAAGGCCAAGAAAGTTGGTGGTTGGCCCACTTAAGCCCAATTTTTGACAGTAGCGATCGCATTTACCGGCTGATTGGGACGAGTTTTAACATCACCGATCGCAAGCAAGCGGAAATTGCACTGGAACAGCAACTCAAGCGGGAGCAATTACTCAATGCGATTCAAGACCGGATTCGTTCCTCCTTGAATTTAGAAGAAGTTTTAACAACTGCTGCCCACGAAGTTCGCCAATTTTTATCGAACGATCGCCTGTTAATTTATCGAGTTGATCCCGATGGCACCGGCATCGTGGTTACCCACTCGTTCGATCCCCTGGCCCCTGAGATTAACGGGAATACTTTTCCCCAGGAATGCTTTAGCCAACTGGAACTGGACCGTTACGCTCAGGGGGAAATTGTAGCCATTGAAAATACCGAGTTAGTTACAGATTTCCCTTGTCTTGCGGTGTTAATAAAAACCCTCAAGATTAAGGCTCAACTGGTCATTCCGATTTTAAAAGAACAAAATTTGTGGGGTTTACTGATTGCCCATCATTGCCGAAGTACCCGCGAATGGCATCCCTCGGAGATAGAATCCCTGCGCTCTATTGCCGGACAACTGGCGATCGCTGTTCAACAATCCATCTTATTTGAGCAAGCCAAGGCTGAACTAATTGAGCGTCAAAAAGCCGAAGAAGCTTTGCAAGCCAGCCAACGCTTCGTGCAGAACATCGCGGATACTTCTCCCAACCTCTTATATATTTACGACATTTTAGAGCAGAGGAACATTTATGTCAACCGAGAACTTGCCAAAATGTTGGGCTATTCTGATGAAGAAGTTTCCAAATTGGGGCCTAATTTGTTAACATCCCTGATTCACCCCGAAGACTTGGACAAAATTCCCGAACATTTTAAAACCCTCTCGCAAGCGCAAGAGGGAGAGATTTTTGAACTGGAATATCGGATCAGAAATATTCAGGGAGAATGGCGCACTGTTTTAGCTCGGGAAACGATTTTCTCCAGAACAGAAGAGGGCATCGTCAAGCAACTTTTAGGCACAGCAACGGATATTACCCACCTCAGAGAAAGTGAAGCCGCCTTGCGGGAAAGTGCCGAACGGGAAAAGGCAGTCGCTTCCGCAGTCCAGCGGATTCGTCAATCCCTAGATTTAGGGACAATTTTTGCGGCAACTACGGAAGAATTGCAAGGATGTTTAAGCTGTGATATTGTTGCGATTTACCGTTTTAATCCGGACTACAGTGGCGAGTTTGTTTCGGAAGCCGTCAGATCACCACGAGTTTCAGTCTTGCAAAGAAACCACCAATCCCTGTACCTATCCGCTCAACCGGATCCGGAGCAACTTTGCCAGATGCAAGTTCTGATTAATTCTTGTGTAGAGTGGCAAGATACCCATTTGATTCAGACTGGAGGGGGTGATTTTAACCGAGACGAGAATTGCTTGGTGGTGGAAGACATTTATCAACGCAACTTTAGCCGTTGTTACTTAGGACGCTTAGAAGAATTTCACGTTAGAGCTTACATGATTGTCCCGATTTTTTGCGGCTCAAAACTGTGGGGATTATTAGCCGCTTACGAAAGCGATCGCCCGCGAGAGTGGCAACCAAGCGATCGCAAGATTGTCATCCAAATTGGCAATCAATTGGGGGTTGCCTTGCAGCAAGCGGAATTGCTCGAACAAACCAAGAAGCAATCAGAAGCCCTCCAAAAAGCGGCGATCGCGGCGGATGCGGCTAACCAAGCTAAAAGTGAATTTCTCGCGAACATGAGTCACGAATTGCGAACCCCACTGAATGCGATTCTAGGATTTACCCAACTGATGAATCGCCATTCATCCGATCGCCCCCAACACCAGGAACACTTGAGAATTATCAATCAAGCGGGAGAACATTTACTCTCGTTAATTAATGATATTCTGGAAATGTCTAAAATTGAAGCGGGGAGAACCATTTTTAACCCAACTTCCTTTCATTTAATTTCTTTAATCAGAAACCTAGAAGCAATGTTGAAGGTTCAAGCCCAAATCAAAGGCTTAACCCTAAATTTTGAATTGGATAAAAACTTGCCGGAAATAATAGTCTCTGATGAAAGCAAATTGCGGCAGGTTTTATTTAATATGTTAGGAAATGCTATTAAATTCACAAACTCGGGTGGGGTGACCTTGCGGGCGAAACTAGAATCCTATTTAAACAATAACTCCCTAAATAATTCCCCGATTTTCTCCGAAACACCATCAATTCTTTGCATTGAAATTGCCGATACCGGAGCTGGCATTGCGCCGGAAGAAATGACTCAGCTATTTGAACCCTTTTCCCAAACGGAAACGGGCCGCAAATCCCAGCAAGGCACAGGATTAGGATTGCCGATTAGTCGCAAATTTGTTCAATTAATGGGAGGAGATATTCACGTCAGCAGCACCCAGGGAGTCGGAACGGTGTTTAGCTTTAAGATTCAAATTGTAGAAATCAACGCACTCCCAGAACCTCCGGTTCAAACCCCTGGACAAGTGATTGGGTTAGACTGTGATCAGGAACGCTATCGGATTTTAGTCGTCGATGATGCGGTTAATAATCGGCGGTTTTTAGTGACCCTGCTTTCCGAGATCGGGTTTGAGGTCCGCGAAGCCGAAAATGGTCAAGAGGCGATCGCCCTCTGGTCCAGTTGGGACCCTCATTTGATTTGTATGGATATGCGGATGCCCGTCCTAGACGGTTATCAAGCAACCCAACAGATTAAAGCGAGTCTGAAAGGACAAGAAACCGTGATTATCGCTCTGACTGCCAGCGCTTTTGAAGAAGAAAGACAAGGGATTTTAGCTTGCGGTTGTGATGATTTTCTCCACAAACCGTTTCGAGAAGAAGTCCTCCTAGAAAAAATATCCACTCATCTAGGGGTTACCTATCGTTATGCACAAAAAAATCCTCCCTGTACCCAAGAATCATCCTCTAAATCTAACCTCTTAAATCGAGATGAACTTAAAAAATATTTATTTGAAATGCCCTCCGAATTTGTCACCAATCTTTATCAATTTGCTTCTCAAGGTTACGATGAAGGAATTTTTGAATTACTGGAATTCATACCATCTGAGAAGAGCCATCTCGCTCATACCTTGAGAGAATTAACCAAAAACTTTGATTTTGAAATGATTATTGAATTAACGGAACAGGAGGAGGCATGAATTACGCTCTAGGCGAATTAAATAAGCCCCGGGAACCCCAAAACAATCGCCCGAATATTTTGGTAGTGGACGATACTCCAGATAACCTGCGCCTATTGTCCTCTGTATTGACTGATAATGGCTACCGGGTTTGTAAAGCCTTGAAGGGAGACATGGCTTTAACCGTCTGTAAAAATGCCTTGCCCGATTTAATCCTGCTGGATGTCATGATGCCGGGGATGGATGGTTATGAAGTTTGCAAATGCTTGAAGCAGCAGGAAACCACTCGCCAAATTCCCGTGATTTTTTTAAGTGCCTTGAATGACGTGGAGGATAAAGTCAAAGCCTTTGAAGCCGGAGGGGTTGATTATATTTCTAAACCCTTCCAAGAAGCCGAGGTTTTATCCCGAGTTCAAACTCATCTAAAGTTACGCCAACTTCAGATTAATCTTGAAGAAAAAAATCTCTGTTTACAACAGGAAATTACTGAGCGCCAACAGGCTCAACGCTCTTTGGAGGTCAGTGAAGCGAAAAATCTGGCATTGGTCAATGCGATTCCTGATGTGATGTTTCGCATTGGCGAGGATGGATTTTTCTTAGATTATCGGAGCCCCTCTTTAAGGGAGCCTGATGAGCGCGAAGAGAGTTCAGAGAATCCCACGGATTATTCCAAGAGTCAGGATTTGACGCCCCATATTTTTCCGATTTCCGAATCGTTAGCTGCTGATTCGAGTTTTGTAGGAAAGCATATTAATCAGGTTTTATCCGAGGATTTAGCCATTTGGATTATGCATTATGTCCAGCAAACTCTCCTGACTTCAGAACTCCAGCTTGCGGAGTATATCCAACGGGATAAAAATCAAGATCGGTGGGTGTCTTATGAAGTTCGCTATGTCAAAAGTGGCCCATCCGAGGTGCTGGCGATCGCCCGGGATATTTCCTCCCGCAAACAGGCTGATGCCGCCAAACTCCAGGCAGAAGCCATCATGCGCCATCAAAAGCAAAAAATCCAACAAGCCTTAACGGATCTGCAAGAGGCTCAAGTCAAATTGGTTCAAAATGAAAAAATGGTGGGCTTGGGTCAATTAGTCGCCGGAATTGCCCATGAAATCAATAATCCGGTTAATTTTATCTATGGAAATATCTCTCATGTTCAGAGTGCTATTTCTAATTTAGTCAATCTTCTGGAAATTTATCAACAAGAACACCCTCCCAATGAGAAGGTGGGCAAAGTAATGGAAGAGTTAGATTTTGATTATTTAACTGATGATTTAAGAAAAATGATGACTTCAATTGCCGCTGGAGCAGAACGGATTAATCAAATTGTTTTGTCCTTGCGGAAGTTTTCTCTCATGGATGAAGCCGGAGTTAAAAAAGTTGATATTCATGAGAATTTAGAAACCACTCTGGTTTTATTGAAGCACCGATTTAAAATAGCGGATGGACAAGAGATTGAATTGATTAAAGAGTATGGGGAAATCCCGCCAATTCTCTGTTATCCAGGCGAACTCAACCAAGTGTTTTTTAATCTCTTAAATAATGCGATCGATGTTTTAAGCGATATTTTACCCGATCGCCTCAAAGCTCAGAAAGCCAATCCCAACGCCCCTGATTTCGTGCCTTCGATTCGGATTTCTACGGCGTTAACCGATCGCCAAACCCTGTTGATTCGGATTAAAGATAATGGTCCCGGAATCAGCGAATCTGGGCGATCGCGCTTATTTGACCCCTTCTTTACCACCAAACCCGTTGGCAAAGGCAGAGGATTGGGACTCTCCATTAGTTACCAGATCATCGTCCAAAAACATGGAGGACAACTCTCCTGCAATTCCACCCCAGATCAAGGCGCAGAGTTCGTGATCGAACTTCCCCTGGTGCAATCCACCACAGACCCCGGGGGAGTTCCCTAACCGGCGATCGCTCACCCACTCAACCTTCGCTCCGTCGCCGAATCGAAGAGGTATCAGGAATCAATATTGGATACTCCCTGAAGGGGAACTTTTTACCGGAGACCGTTTCAGATATTCCATCCCCCTAAAGGTTAGGGCCTCCTTCCCGGGGGTCCATCGATACCCTAGGGGAGAATCTCTAATCCGACGGGGATCAATTTAAAGTCATGAATTTTTAATTTTTGAGTCAAAAAATCGTTTGAGCCATCATGATCCCCCTAGAATTCAGCCGATTCTAGCCTTTAGGCCCTCCACAGACAACTCCATTGTCACATAGGTCAAATGACTCGCATCACATCATCTGGATCGGGTTTAATTCATAATAGAAGCATTTAGGGAAACCTCAAAACAATAGGTGGACTGGGTGTCCTCCTAAACCGAATGGAACCCAGCCATTTCAATCTCGAAATCCGCCTGGGCAATGAGTGGGTTTCACCCCTGATGTTCCCCAGGCGGGATGTCGCTCCAACCTCAAAGCCCAATCCAGAGGGAAAGGCGATACACCCCCAATTCTGGGGGGGTCCGATCTTAAAAGCCCTCTGAGTGGTCAAGAACCATGCCCCAACTTTAAGACTTAGTTTGATTGAGAAGACGGAAGATGTTTAATTCAACAGCACTACTCATTGAAGCTTTCGTGGAACGCCTGCAAGAAGGCTACCATCGGACCTACGGAGGATATAAACCGGATTACGCAGAAATCCTGGCTTGGGCCGGTGGTATGGCATTAGAA
This sequence comes from Laspinema palackyanum D2c, assembly GCF_025370875.1. Lineage (NCBI taxonomy): Bacteria > Bacillati > Cyanobacteriota > Cyanophyceae > Oscillatoriales > Laspinemataceae > Laspinema > Laspinema palackyanum. The sequence continues at coordinate 87,120 of NZ_JAMXFD010000018.1, read as the reverse complement.
AATATTGCCAACAGTGATGCCCTGTATCACAACGTAGAACATACCATTTTGGTCACATTAGTCGGGCAAGAAATCCTGCGCGGTAAACATATTCGAGAAGGCGGCGTATCCTGCGAAGATTGGCTGCATTTCATTATTTCCTTGTTGTGTCATGATATTGGCTATGTCAAGGGAGTCTGTCGCCAAGATGAAGATAGCAAACGACTCTATGCCACCGGCAGAGATGGCCTGAAAGTACCCATTCCCTTTGGCGCGACCGATGCCAGTTTAACCCCCTATCACGTCGATCGCGGCAAACTTTTCATCTCCGAACGTTTCGGAGGTCACCGACTCATTGATGCAGAAATCATTAAACGGAATATCGAACTCACGCGCTTTCCCGTTCCGGTAGATGAAGATCATAAAGATACTTTTAATTATGCGGGAATGGTTAGAGCGGCAGATTTGATCGGTCAATTAAGTGATCCCCGCTACTTGCAAAAAATTGCGGCATTATTTTATGAGTTTGATGAAACCGGAGCCAACAAAAAGCTCAACTACCGCCATCCCGGAGACCTTCGTCGGAACTATCCCAAATTCTACTGGCATGGCGTTTTTCCCTTTATTACCCAGGCTCTGGCTTACCTAAATTTGACCCAACAAGGTAAACAAATTGTGGCTAACCTCTATGCCAATGTCTTCAAAATAGAACATGAAGACCAGCAGCTTTCTGAGGTGGCCTAAACCTACCCTGCCCCCCTCCCATCCAACCTCATCCCAAATCATCCCTCAACAGGGCAAGGACAAACAATAAAAGGGAAATTGCTAATGCTCAACCTCACGACTTCAGTCGTTATCTTTTCTTAAGTTCAATGTCCCGACTTCAGTCGTTCTCTTCAGTTCGTAGTAACGACTTCAGTCGTTATCTTTCCCCAGTTCGTAGTATAGCAATTCCCAGACTCATGAGGTACAATTCAAAGCCCCTCTCCCTTCTTGGGAGAGGGGTTTGGGGCCGCCATCGCTGTACCTTATAGAGATGAGAACCGCTATAACGACTTCAGTCGTTCTCTTCTGTTCGGTCTCAGCAACTTCAAGAGAACTTCCCCGAAATAAAAAGCGCGATCGCTCCACAGAGATCGCGCTTTTTATTACCCTAGAAACTCAGGCTAAACCCCCGCCTCCGCTTTCAGGGAGACCAGCTTTTCACCTTTAAGCATTCGTCCGGCAGCTTCCAGTAACGATTCCTCCAAATAGGGCTTCGTGAAATAGCCACTGGCTCCCATTTGAATCGCCATTTGCCGGTGTTTGTCCGCACCGCGAGAGGTGAGCATCGCGATCGGCAGGGTCGTGAGTTGCGGGTCCTTCTGCATTCGCGAGAGCAGTTCCAACCCATCCATCCGGGGCATTTCAATATCGCAGAAGACCAAATCGTAGGGAAGACCCGATCGCATTTTTTCCCAAGCTTCTTGACCATCCCGCGCCTGTTCCACCCGGTATCCGGCCTTATTAAAGGTCATGGACAACAGTTCACGCACCGTAATCGAATCATCCACAATCAGGACCGTCGGGTCGATCACCTGTGGCTCGATCTCCATCGGTGGCTGAATCGTTTTGTCCTTAGGATCCCACACCGTGTGGCCTTCTCGCCGGACACGTCCAGCCGCCAAATCGAGCAATTCTAAAACATCCGCGATCGCCACAATGCGGCCATCCCCCATCACCGTTGCCCCAGCAACGCCCACAGGCTTCGGAACAGGTCCTTCAAGCTGTTTAATCACGATTTCCTGTTCTCCTAACACCTGATCCACCTGAAGCGCCAGGAAGTTATCAGAGGAACGCAGGACCACCACAGAAATGATATCCTCTTCCGTATTCCCCACATAGATAGTACCCCCCCGTGGGATATGACGATTGTAAACCAACAGTTCGCGCAGGTGACGGAACGGCAACATCGTATCCCGCCAGGGAATAAACGTCTGACCATTTTCCTTGGTTTGAATCCGATCGCGGGGGACATCAATCATATCTTCCACCCCATCCATCGGGAACGCAATCCGGGCGCGATCGCTAATACAGCACAGGGCCTTAGAAATACTCAAAGTCAGGGGCAACCGAATCGTAAAAGTCGTCCCCTTACCCATCGTCGAATCAATCGTCACCACCCCACGAATGGCGCTCAAGCAGGTCCGAACCACATCCATCCCCACCCCGCGACCGGACAAATCATCGGCTTGATCCTTGGTACTAAATCCGGGCATAAACAGTAAATCATAGACATCCAAGCGAGTCATGCTATTCGACACTTCCGGCGAAATTAGCCCCCGTTGTAATGCCTTGGCTTTTACCTTTTCCGAATCAATCCCCGCGCCATCATCAGAGACCGAAATCACCGTTTGGTTCCCTTGGTGGAAAGCCCGGACTACAATCCGACCCACCGGAGGTTTACCCTTTTTCCGGCGCTCCTCGGGAGTTTCCACCCCGTGAGCCAGAGCATTGTTGACCAAATGGGTCATGGGATCTGTGAGTTGCTCCAGAATCATCTTATCGATCAGGGTTTCGCGACCCTCAACCTGAAGCTCGACCTGTTTGCCAAACTTAATCGCATTATCCCGGACCCCACGGGGTAGGCGATCGGCAGTTTGAGCAAAAGGCACCATGCGCGATCGCGTCAGTCCCTCTTGTAACTGAGTCGTCACCTGGCGCAGTTGCCGGGTCACCTGTTCAGTTTCATCCACCAAAAATTCAATATCCGAAGCCGATTCCCGGACTCGAACAATCAATTCCAAAATATCTTGGGACAGACTATGGAACGGCGTGAACCGATCCATTTCCAAGGCACTCCAATCGGAACCGTTATTGCCGTGGTCCTTATGGCTATTACTATTCCCTACCATAAAGTGGTAGTTTTGTCGCGAAGCCAGCAGGGAAATCTCCAGGAGCGAGCGCTCGTACAAATCCTGCATCCGCTGCCCGACATCCGTCAGTTGAGAAACCTGATGCAGCAAATTATCCAAAAACTGCCGCATCCGTTCCTGATTCTGCTCGATGCTATTGCGATTAACAACCAGTTCCCCCACCAGATTACTCAGGTTGTCTAATTGTCGCACCGGGACCCGCATCGTCTGCTCAAAGCTCCCTCGCCTGGGGGCGATTCGGCCCGCCGGTTGCGATCCCGTATCACTCACCACCAGGTCCTCCAGCTCGCCCCACCCCGCATCCGCCGGAGCGGGAGCCTTTCCGGGTAAACCCGAGGATGAGTTTTCGGTATTTCTAGTTGCAGCCAAGGGAGGCGGAGTAGTAGAAGGGCTAGTAGTTTTCCCAGTCTGCGGACTACTCACCGGATTTAATAGGAGTTCTAACTCCTCAAAACTGGCTTTCAGCGGCCCCATTGCTAACAAGTAGTCTAATTCGGTAAAAATATCGGCCCCCTGGGTCAGTTGGGGTTCCGGAGGCAAATCAAGACGCTCTCGGATCGGTTCAGAGATGTGAACGGGCTTGGCTTCAACAGAGACAGAGGAGACGGACTGAGGCTGACCAAACAACTCGTCAAAGTCTAAATTCGCCTCTGGAGACGAAGAAAATCCAGACCCAGGAAGGGTTGCCTTAGATGGCCCTTGGGGGGGTGGGGCCGTTTGGTTGACATCGAGGTTTGGCGATCGCCCCGTCGGTTCATCGAACAGGGACTCCAAGTTTTGATAAAAATCGCTGGTGTCTTCGTTCTCTTCCGAACTCTCCGGATCCAGGTCCCAATTCCAATCTTCACCATCCAGGTTGCTCTGACTCTCCTCGAAGAGGTTGTTATCATCACCTTGGGCGAGTTCCTCCCCAAACAGTTCAGAATCTAAAGACGACTCTTCTATGAGGTCAAGATCTGCGCTCTTCGGGGACGGTTCATCATCAAACAGGCCATCCAGCGCTTCTAATACATCAGACTGAGGCTCTGAATCGGTGTCCTCAAAGTCCAACCAAAACTCGTCGGACTGACCCGAAGTCTGGGCCGGTTTTCCTGGCGTTACCGGCGCTCTCGGGGCTTGAATTGACGGAGCAGGGGCGGTGTCGAGTTCAAATAAATCCGTCAAGTCGTCTTCTGTGGCTACAGTTTCTGAGGGCTCGGAGTCGAACCAATCCAATGATTCCTCAGACGCCGTAACCCTTGAGGAGGAATCCCCCTCCTCAGTTGTCTCTCCAAACAAGTCGTCAAAATCTTCCTCATCAATGGGGATTTCAGTTGCCAGTTCCGGTTCCACCGGGGTTCCCCCAGCTTCCGTGCCACTTTCAAATCCATTGATTTCCAGCAAATCCCTAAATTCTGAATCGTCAGCTATCTCTAGGGAGAACTCCGCATCCGTTGCGGGTGGAGCAATTTCACTGACCGCATCTAGGGGTTCATCATCCCACATTTGCTCCCAATCATCGGGTTCTTTCAGTTCTTCTGTGGCGACTTCCTCAAACAACTCTCCCAAGTCATCTAGTTTTTGATTGGAGGACTTGATGGGTTCTACTGGGGAGGGATTCCGGGGATTTTCGCTGATGCTGCTATCCTCCATCTCCACAAATCCCTCAAGTCCGAACAAGTTGCCTAAATCCTCTTCGTCATTGTCCGGACTACTCATTTCCGTTCGATTGCCCGCAGGATCTTCAAATAATAAATCGTCAAAATCATCGGTAGCACCGAGCAGTTCTCCCGGGTCCGGGGGTTGAGTTTCCCGGGTTCCTTCCCCGGTATTCCCTTCTTCTACAACTTCTTCTCCTTCCCAGTTTTCATCAAAATAGGAACTCTCTCCTTCAAATAAGTCGGCTAGGGTGTTGAGTTCGGCTGCTCCTACTTCCGGGCCACTATTATAAGTGGGTTTGGCAGCCCGTTTATCTTCACCCCAGGTTGGGTTGTTTTCTGAATCATGATTTTTGGTTCTGGTAGAGTTGCGCCCTTCGGACCGTCGTTGATTGTGATCGGAGTTGGACAAGTTATTAGACATAGGATTAAATTTTGAGTCTGTATGAGTAGTTTGCGGTATGATTTTGCTAGGTGATGAAGTCTTGGGTTGTTGGGGTTGAGGCAGTAGCAATCCTTCGAGTTCTGGACTGACTGTAATCGCTTCTGCATGGCCACCGAGAACTTGTTCTCTAGCTTTTTGGATTTCTTTGATGAGAATAGGGGCAATCACCCGATAGCTATTTTCGGGATTAGCGATCGCCTTGGCTGCCTTATCAATTAAATGACACCACAATTTTAAATCGAATTGCTCTCCGGCTCGTATCCATTGGCGGCAAATTTGTTGCATCCGTTCTTGGCGATCGGGATTTTCCCCCTGCTTCAACAGATGCACCATTTCTTGCAACAGCCGAGACACGTCACTTTTAAAAATGAGTTGTTTGGCACTGTCTTCTTCTGCGCCTCTGTGCTTGGGCGGAGTCTGGAGGCGGGTGAGTTCGCCCCCCATCTGGATTCTTTTCTGGGTGCGGGTTACGAAGGCCGAGGGACTCTCTTGACCCTCCTGGACCAATTGGGCTAAATGCTGGTGAAGTTGAGCGATCGCCGGTTGGACTTCGGCACAAATCGCAGCTCCTTTGGCTTCGTCAATCGGACCGGGTACGCGGATTAATGCCACGGTGTCCTCAAGCCCCCGAAACACTCTCACAAATAGAGACGAGAGCTGGGGATCAACTTCGACTTGCACATCCTGAAGCACTTTAAATTCGTCTTCGAGTTTGTGAGCAATCTGTTGAATAGCACCCAGTTCCAGCATTCCTGCCCCCCCTTTAATCGAGTGGGCCGCCCGAAAGAGTTCCGCGAGTACAGACGGATCTTGTACCGCGATCGACAGATTTTGCAACCCTTGTTCTATTGTATTGAGGTGTTCGGTGGCCTCCTCAATAAAATAGCCCATTATTCGCTCTCGTTGTTCCGGCTGCATAGCGGGTGTCCCATTCCTATTCCTATTTGTTAAACAAGGGTCTGCTCGGCTTATTTAACGGAGTTTTATCCCCTTGAAGGGTCCGGATATTGCTGATTGGAAGCGCCTCCAACCGGGCGGAGGGGTTGTCATCCGCCGGTGACAATCTCTCCTCTGAGAGTTAAGGTCCCGGTGAAGGTCCCTCCGAAAGCATCGGTCCTTGATGGGTTTGACGGCTTGTTACCTGGAATCAATGTACCCATTCCTACTGCTTCACTGATCAAAAGGCATCGCTGTCGCCCTGAAAGACCCTCAGACCGTTGTTTTTAAACAACTGTAGAGACGCTTTAGAGCATCTCTACAATGAACAACTCAGCCCCACACCTCGGTAGAGATTCAACCCCTCGCCGGTGCTTATACCAAATCCGGTTGGTAAAAGTCGGTTTTCGCTTTGAGCCCGCGCTTCTCGGGCTTCGTCCGCTTTTTTCCCCACCCTTTCCTGACGGAACGCTCATAGAACAGTGTGTGGGTTTTTATAGACCTAGAGCAACCGAATTCCGTATTACAGGCAGATTGTAGACCCTAGCGACGCTCTCCGGTTTCCACTCGGAACCGTTCCACCGAGGTCAACAAGTCTCGCGCCACCCCCACGAGGTTTTGCAGAGAACCGGAGACCCGCTGGGCTTCTTGGGAGGTTTCCTGGGCGGTGAGTTCCACCGCTTGCATCACCTGGGCGACCGATCGCGAGGTTTGGGATTGTTCCACCGTATCTGCGGTAATGGATCGCACCAACACATCGATGCGATTGGTCACCTGAATGATATTTTCCAAGGCCCGTTTGGCTTGTTCGGCCCGCTTTGTCCCTTCAATCACCTGTTGGGTGCCTTCCTCCATTGCCACCATCACCCCGCCAGTCTCGCTCTGAATCTGCATCACGATTTGCTCGATTTCTTTGAGCGCTTTAGCGGAGCGATCGGCCAACTGACGCACTTCATCCGCAACAATCGCAAACCCTCGACCCGCTTCCCCGGCACGAGCCGCCTCAATACTGGCATTGAGCGCCAAGAGGTTGGTCCGTCCGGCGATCGTCGCAATCAAGGCCACAATTTTGGAAATTTCTTGCGTCGATTCCGCTAATCGCTTGACTTTGCGCGTGGTTTCTGCTACGGTTTCGCGGACTTCCAGAATCCCGGCCACCGTCTGTTCCACCGCCTCTCCACCTTTTTTAGCCGTTGCCGAGGCAGATTTTGCCACTTCTTCAGCCTCCCGAGCGTTATCAGCCACCCGTTGAATCAAATCCGTCATCACCTGAACAGAATTGAGGGTAGCCGCCAGTTCTTCAGCTTGTCGCAGGGCATCTGTGGATAAACTCCGGGCAAACGATTCACTATCCGTTGCTCCTTTGGTCACTTGTCGCGCCGCGAGTTTCACTTGCAGAACGATTTCCCGCAGGTTTTGAATCGTTAGATTAAAGGAGTCAGCCACTGCCCCGAGGACATCAGCGGTCACTTCTGCCTGCACCGTGAGGTCCCCTCTAGCCGCCCCTTCCACATCATCCAGCAGGCGAATCACTTGTCGTTGTAAGTCTTCCTTGGACTGTTCCTGTTCTTCGGCTTTGCGCTGGGCTTCCGAGGTGGTGGTGTAGATGATTCGCCCCATTTGGTTGAATTTAGCGGCAATCTGGCCAAATTCGTCTTCGGTATAAACCGTGGCGCGGGCGGACAGATTGCCCTGAGACATGGTATCGAATTGCGCTTGTAAATCGTCTAGGGAACGGCGAATCAACTTGGCACTAGCACTGCCCACCCCAAAACAAGTGAGAATGCTGGCCCCTCCAGCCGCTAAGGCCATCATCGGGTCCTTCAGTTGTTGGGGCCAATTGCGTTGAGTGGAAAACGTAAAAGAAACCGAAGCGGCGGCGATCGCTGAGACCCCCCCAGAAATTAATGCAATCCACAGGAATTTTTTCACCAGGGACGCATTTTCCAAAAAGCTCAAAATCCCCGGTTCTGTATTGGCAACAGCTTCTATAGGAGGATTTTCCGGTTGAGTAAACACCGGAACTTGTTCAGCACTTCCGGCGATCCGAAAAATTTCATCATCCCGAATGATCGACCCATCCGTATCTTCGCCAATATCGTAGCTATCGTCGATGTCTCGGAAGGTGGCTTTTCTGCCCATGCTGCCCATTCCGAATCCACCTGTACTCGAACCTGTCGTATCCTCCGACAGATCGAAATCGGGAATATTATCGGGAATATTGCCGAAATCATCAAAATCATCGAACTCCCCCAAAAAGTCAACCCCGTCTTCTTCAATGGGTGACGAGGTGGCAAGCCCCTGCTGAAAATCCTCGCCGTTGTCCTCCCCATCAAAGGCATTCCCCCCACTAAAGGCGTCGTCAAAATCCTCTAAATCGTAACTATCCACCCGGTTGAATCCATTCAGGGGTTCAGAAACGAAGGTCTTACTATCGTAGTCTTCATCGTCTTCTATTGCCGGTTGCGCCAGTCCTTTGGGCTGAGAGAACGGCGGCCCCGAGGCTTTGGGAATCGAGTTCAACACTTGAGTCTGTTCGAGCTGTTTGCGTCCCATTAACAGGGTTTCCTCCTCCTCAGAAGGAGAGTTAAAGTCGAAGTCTTCGTCAAGATCATAGGGAATACCTGGATCCCCCGTACCCTTTCCATTCTGATGGTGGGATTCGTCTGGGTCATCCTCGCTGAAATCATTCCCTAAATCATCAGCGGCATCGAATAGGTCAAAATCTGAATCGATCGCCGAACCATTGTTGTTGTAATAACTGGTTGCTTCGTCCTCTTCTAGGGGGTCTGAATTGGACTCGAAGTCCATATCATCTTCCGAAGCAAACGCATCTTCAAACTCCTGAAACGGCGTTGCCAAATCCATCAGGTCCAAATCGTCATGGCCCCGATCAAAGGGGGAGTGATTAGAGACCCCGATCGCCGTCTCCTCCCCGACTAAATCGGGCATTTCATCCTCTCTCGGCAAAAAGTCGGGTAACTCCGATGCCAGGGGATCTCTCCATTGGTTGTTTTGAACCTCGGAGAGCATTTCTTCGTCATCAATGGCAAAGGGGTCTTCATCCTCAATCCCTTCATACTCCTCTTCGCTGGTAAAGGGATTGAGCAGTCCGTCCTCTTCCCTGGCCGAATCGGTGCCTAAATCTCCGGACTCCAACGGCTCAAATTCCTCAAATTCCATTGATGCGAGTTCAAGATTGGGGTCCACCGGATCCAGCAGTTCCATACTCAAGTCCGATGAATCTGACCCAATCTGGTTGATGGCTAAGGCTTCATTGTAAGCCCGGTCATGCAAACCCAGGGCGGAGTCTTCTTCTTCCCAGAATTCTTCTTCATCACTCTGGACTGGGGCTTCGATCTCAAACAAGGCGGTCTCTTGTTCTGATTGAATCTGATCAAAATCCGGCTCGAAATCCTCCGTTGCGGATTGAAATTCGTTATCCGCATCATACCCATAATCCGAAGGCTGCATCCCTTCTGTAGCGTACTGATTGGCGTATTCCATGCCCTGGGACGCTCCCTCAACGAAAGCCGGGTCATCCGTCAGATTCAGCACCCCTTCATACTGACCGAGTGCCACATCATACATTTGCAAGCCATAACAATAGATGTGACCGGCTAAGAGTCGAGCACTGGGATCCTCGGGAAAGTTCGCCACTAATTGATTGACGATTCCCGCTGCTTCTTCATAATTTTTCTCGGTATAGGCCGTTAAAGCTTGTTCGTACTCCTGCTGATAGTCCGGACTTGATACCATTTGCCCCCTCCTGGCGGTGCCTACCTGGTGCGCTCTTACAATTTTTCTAGTGAAATCTTATCAAGGTTAACTAAAACTCTAGTTAGATCCATTGGATTTCTGGACTGCCTTGATGGGATTCTAGGAGACTGATATTACAAAAAAAAATGGATTTAAAGCCCCGTCCTGATTCAGACGGCTTTTAATAGGTGTGCTATAACTGAGTGTAGTGTATGGACGTAACGATAGCCTTGGACCATTTGATCTAATCGTCCATCAATGCTCAAACCTTGACTCGGGTTGTCGGGGCTGGGACTGTTGCGATCGCCAGACTCCAGTAAACAGTCCGTACCCCGAGGCCTCTGGGAACGCTTCCTACTGCTCAAGAAGACAGCGACCCTCTCGAAAAGAAGGTGATATTCCTCCTTGTGATCCGAGTCCCAGAAAGCGGAAAACGCAGGAGTGATGCTGGGAATCCGTGCCGGTGAAAGAACTCTTGCGGTTAACTTTTAGTCAGGTTGCCCCACTCCCGTGGGGTTTTCATCCACTTGATCTGGCTTTAACTCCTCTGGATGGTGAGTCCTAGGCGACCCCCCGGGTCGGGGCTATTTATGCGGCCCATCGTGCCGATCGCACGATCGCCACCTGATCCAGCAATCGCAAAATTTTCTCCTCTTCTTCTTTGACTTCTTGTTTAGATGGGATAACCCATTCCCCGCGTAAAAAAGGAGCCATACTGTCTGGAACATTCGTGGGCAGTCGGACCTGCTCTACATCAAGCCAGTCCATGCCGACGATTTGATCAACCGCTAACCCTAGTATAGTGTCTTGGTCTTCGACTGCGATCACGGGAATCTCTGGGCGATCGGTATTTAAGGTTGTAGGTTCGCCGAGAAATTGACCCAGATCCGCAACCCAAATTACCCGCCCTCGAATATTGAGGGTTCCCAACAGTAAAGATGAGACGTTGGGAATCAGGGTAATGCGATCGGGGGATTGGGAAATCACCTCGCGAATCCCCGTTGCACTCAACGCAAATTCATTGCCCGAAGGCACGAAAAAACGGAGATGTAACTCCCCTTCCGGGCTTTCTAATTCTTGAAATTCCGGTGCTTGTTCTAAGCCAATCCCCGTTAAAAAGTCAGGATTACCCACCATGATTGCCAGTCCCCTATCTTCTGAGTAGCTGTTTGACCGTTCCCACCAGTTCAGTGGGTTGGAACGGTTTGGCAATGTAAGCATCCGCGCCTTGCTTCATGCCCCAATACCGATCAAATTCTTCACCTTTTGACGAACACATGACCACTGGAACGTTTTGGGTTTTAGGATCAGCCTTGAGACGACGACAAACTTCGTAGCCATTCATCCGAGGCATCACAATATCGAGTACCACGAGATCCGGGCAAGTCTCCTGAATGCGTTCCAGGGCTTCTAAGCCATCACTTGCTACGGTAACATTCAATCCACTCTCTTTCAGTAGGGTTGAGATCATCTCCCGTTGCGTGACGCTATCTTCTACGACCAGAACTGTACTCATAACTTCCCTTCGGTGAAAAGCTCTCTAAATAGATTAACCGGACCGCCCCTATGGCGGCGTGCTTGTCTTAGCCCCACTGCCTCCAGCTTATGCAACTGGAGACATTTGAGGGATGGGTTTAACAGTGCAAGCGTCTTCAACACAGTGGGTGACAGGTAGTTTTCCTTTGAAAATTTAGAAATAAATCCTATTATATTGGCCCCAAAGCACTCAGGAAAATTAAGGCTTTCACCCCCCCACCCTCTGGTGCGGTCAATTTGGGTAACCCACTGTTGGGGGTATTCAAAGAGCCGAGGAGCTAACGGTGCGATGATCGCTCGTTCGCCCATCGGGCAGGGGTTCTGGTCCAATTAACCGAGGGGGACAAACGAGCAGCCTCCGGTTCGGGACCCTTTCTTTGAAAAGAGCGTTCGTTGGCCTGGTTTGGTGATAATGATAGTTTACCTCTTCACGCTCCCGGATCTAAACCGACTGGGATTCTGGTTTCCAAAAGTTTTTGATTTTCTAGTCCTGGGGTACAACAGTGTTAGAGTCCTGGGACAATACCCCAGATTTTTGGTCCATGTTGAGTGTTCTATGCCCAAGATTTTGTCAAAACACCGGGTTGCTACCCTAGGCGGTCCTCCCGGACTCAAGTTGATCCGGCTTTGAGCCGCGATCGCCCTGGGTGTGACTGGCCCTTGACGATGCTCATCCCTCGTTGAGACTAGAGTTCGGCTTCGATCACCTGAGCTAATACCCGGTCCGGTTCAGGAATATCGGGGTCACCAGGGCCAATATATTTTTCCACAATGGTTAAGAGTTCACTGGAACCGAAGGGTTTGGTGAGATAGTCTGTGGCTCCGACCATCCGAGCTTTGACGCGATCGATAAAGCCATCTTTGCCCGTGAGCATCACAATAGGGGTCTGGCGAAAGGCGCTGCTATGACGAAGCATCGCACAGATTTCATACCCATCCAGTTCGGGCATGGTAATATCGCACAGGATCAAGTCAGGTTTGAGGTGGAAGACTAAACTCAGGGCTTTGAGGGGATTCATCAAGGCGGTTACTTCATACCCATATTGGGCGAGGATTGCTTCCACGGTTTTACCCACGGTGATGTCATCTTCGATACAAACCACCCGGGGAATTTTAAATCCCTGATCGACATCGCATCCTTCCAACCCGTTGCCATTCAAGGATGAGTTGGGATAAAAGAGTTGGACCAATCCCAACTGAACGAAGGGATAGATGGCACGGGCGACGGTTAAGATATCGCGATTCAGGTACCGGGACATTTGGCGGAGGTTGGTGGTCCCATCTGCCCAGCGATTGAGGTTATTAAAGGTATTTTCCGGAAGGGCTTCCCGCATCTGGGCGGCATCGGAGATCACCGGGCATTGATTTGGGGATTGGATATGGGGATGAAACTGTTTCCACTCCTGGACCTGTTTGATAATTTTGGTCACGAGGGGCGCAATCTCCAGGGTGGTCAGTTGCGGCGCGAGTGCGGGACCCATTTCAAAAATAAAGGAGCCTTGGTGGAGGCTGAGTAGATCGAAGAGGGTTTCGCGAACCATGCCCTGAATGATGCTACGTCCTTGCGCTGGGGTGAGGATGTGGTTTTCGAGTAAGGCCCATAAATAGCCATATTCTAGGGCATTGGTTGCAGATATGGAGAGGTTGGTGATGCTATCTAAGGCGGATTCTGCGTTATAGCGCCGCAGGAAGTCCCGCAATCGGGATAAGCTGCTATCCGTATTGGCGGCATAAATGATTTGTCCATTGTTTAAGAACACAAACCAGGATTGGTCACAGGAGCGCGATCGCTTATCTCGGTAAGGATAGCGATATACCAAGGAGTCACGCACGTTATCGCGTCCGCCACAGGTATTGCCGGAGTTAATCCCATAAGCTTCTACAAACAGTTCTCCGGTTCGCTGTCCCAGTTCAATGAGTTGTAGAATGCTCCGAATATCGATTTCATTCAAATTTCCCTGCATGCCACTAAAATTTTCTCCTTAAAACCGTTTGAACCCGACCGTGCTGTAAGGCCCGCAGGGGTAGGGAATACACTCCTGTTCACCTGAAAGTATGGGATGCCTGAAATCCCTGTTGACTGAAAGCCTGGAACTTGGGCTGCGCTATTTCATTTATTCTGAGTTAAGCAGGCCGTTACTATCGCCAGAGCCGCCAGAATAAGGGTCTGCTTGGGGAACCCCTGAAATCAGGTGAGACTCCTGCGTTAACCCAGAAGGCTATATTGCTGTAGCCCGGTTGAACCCACACTTTTTAGAAGGGTTGAGCGCGCTTAACACAGCATCAGTGACAGATAATGACAAGCAGATTTCCCTATCATAAGGTAAGCCCAATTGCAAGATATCTGATCCAGGTAGTTGTTTTGCTCCGGTTGTGACACCTTGACAATGCCTTGACCTGGGATCTTCAAAGAAGATCAGCCTCTATTTGAGGTGCAGGGTAAGAGCAGCCCGATTAGAATTGCCACAGCTATCCTTTTACTTTACCCTCTTATTCCCCGGTATTGGAACGGTGAACACCGATTGTTATGATGCGCGAATAAGCGGGATGAGATCCTCCCCGGGCCTATTCCCACCCGAGAACTCGTCGGTTGCGACCACTCCCGGGGTTGGGGGTTGTGCAACCACTGGCTTTAAACGGTCCTGGGCCTGATACAATAGAACCAAATTTTCTTTCTCTGCCGGTACTTGGCCGATGGGAGATTCCGGGGTCTACCATTCAACCGAGTTTGACCTTATGCGATCGCTTCCCTGATAGGGTATGATACGCCTTTATAGGTTCTGACTCGTCGTTGCCATCTGTGTGTTCCAAGTTTTTAGACTTTTTCTGTTGCCAGCGGTGGGTGAAGGGTCAGCCAGAAGGTCCAGTCGGGCTTCTGGGACCACCACTCTCCCAGGCGCTGTTTGAACCCTAAAAGCGCAGACAACAGCAGATAGATCGGCTACTGACCTAGTTGGGGATCTCCACCGGAGCGATCTACATACAGTGTTCGTTCTGATTATAGGTCAACCTCTCCCCACTTGTTTGGGGCGATCGCCGAGCTTGATTGAGGCGATCGCTGATCTAAGTTCTCCCCGGTCTGGTTTACTGTTAGGGATCGGCGCAACGATCGCCCCTCGGGGATCGCCTGGGTTCGAGTCATCCTAACCCACCCAGATCATTCTAACCATTCACCGGAGGTCAAAAAACTCAGCTGTCCGTCAAACTCCACTCATCGTTGGGGTTGATCAACAGGTGAGCTTATGCTAACAAATGCTAAGATACGCTACCATTTAAGTAGGCCATAATACGACTGCACTAAACGCAGTTAACGTTTGGGGAATCTCCCCCAATAGACTGATCAGAGGTCAGCAACCCTCCCAATGGGAAGGAACGGGTGATACCCCTACCGGCTACAATGCTGAAAAAAGTCAATCATGCTGTTACCGGGTAAACACCGAATGAATACCCCCTAGTTCAGATGATCGCCTTGTTCAGCCGTTGCCAGACTCGTCTCCAAATCAGACATCTAGGTAACCCGGTTTGAAGGAGCATATCCAGGTTTCGGAGAGTTCCAACGGAATTAAATCCCCGAAAAAATCTATCCCCTTCTCACCATAACCCCCGGGGTTTCAGACAGGTTTTTAACCGATGAAAGCCACATCAAACGCACCAAAAATGCCCAAAAGCCCAGAACTTATTCCCTTGAATCCTTTTCGCAAGATTCAATTAAGCCGGTCATTGTCTGCTAACTTTGATTGTGTTCTCTACCCCCAAAAAATAAGTGGGTCAGACCCCGGGAATTTAGGCCCAACCGATATCCCTAATCTGACATTAGTTCAATTATTATTAGTCCAGATATCGGCGGATATAGCCCTAAACCGAATTATTTTAAATGCCCTCTTCCAAAGGGTTAAATCATTTCCCCCTCACATTAAAAAATTTACAGTTAAAACGACTGCGGATCTAGCACTAAAGTCGAGCCAAACAGGGTCAACAAGGAGGCACAGATTTATCAAAATGAATAGAGCAGTTGAATGGATAAAGTCGCAACCGGATTGGTTTGCAAGTTGGCTCTTAAACCCACCCAAATATATCCTGATTGTTTAGCACGATTTACCCTAAACAACAGGTAGTCTAAAAGTAGTTTTCTAACGGTTAATTCTTGCTGTTTTTGCAAGAAAAACCCGATTGTTTCTGGAATTGATACGGTGAGTTGAGGCCAGTCTTCAACTGATTAAGCGGTTAACTCAGGTTACCAAAAACGTATCAAAGTATTGGTTTAAATCAGAATTCGGCATAGAAACGGAAGAGGAAGATCGGCGTGCTTTATCTAGCAGAAGTACAAAAACAGAAAAGCGGCTTTGGCCTGGGTAGCGGTAAAGCGGAACTCAAACTACTCGCCTGTCAGCGAGGTGAACAAAGTTGGGCAGCAGTACCCGGATCGGAGACGATCCCAGCGGACGATGCCAATAATTTGAATGCGGGGACTCTGGTACTCGTCGATCTGAGTCCTAATAAACAAATTAAAGGCAATATTGAAGAGGCGGCGAATCGTCTGGTCAGTATTTTGCAGGGATTCTCCCGAGGCCAAGAAAAAATTAAAACCAAGGAAGAAGAAATTGAGCAGTGGATGCAGTCGCTGACTTACCAAAGTCAGGAACTCCAGCGCCGGGAAATGGAACTTCAAGTTCGAGAAGAAGAAATCGCTCAATTGGAGTCCCAACGCGAAGAAATTCAAGGCTCCTCGGAAGAAGCACAACGCATTCGCGATGGACTTCAAGCCAAGCAGCAGGAACTGGATGCGGCCCTGGAAAAACTCCAGTCTGAAAAACAGAGTATGGAGGCGCAACTGGCTCAATCCCAACAGTCTGTTCAGTTGGACGAGGGACTCGCCACTCACATTCAGGAATTGCTCGATTATTTGACCCAAACGATCCCGCCGACGGCCTCCTTGGGGGAACAGATTGCAGTTGTCCTAGAACAGATTTCCTCACAGCAGGCGGTTCTGGATGAACATTGGCAACGTCTGGAACAACATCGTTCCCAAGCGCAGGTAGAAGAACAAGAAGCGGAGGCTAAACAACAAGAATTAGGGCGCTTACGTCACGAGTGGGAACAAAATCAGCTCGATTTAGCGGAGGCTCACTCCCAGTTGAAACTCCTGGAAAAGACGCTTTCGATTCAGCAAAACCAGGCGAATACTCTGGATGCTCAGGTGCAAAACCAAGTGGTTTTAAGGGAACAATTGGTTCAACTTTCGGAGATGTTTGAACAGGTGGCTGTTGTTCCCAAGGTGGATATAGAAGCCCTGGAACGGATGCCCCTTGAAGAACTGCAAGGGTTGGCACAAAATCTCCAGCACGATTTGGATAAAATTTTTCAATTTGTGAATGGTCAAGAAGAGGAGTTGAAGTTACAGCGGGAGACGATTCAAGAGCTAGAGCGACAGTTGGCGAGTGCGAATGACTCCGATCGCTGGAATATTCAGCGCAATTTAACCGATGAGCAGGAAGCTTATCAAATGTTAGACCAAACCTTGGTGGGTCAGCGCCGAAACCTCCGGGAACGTCAAGAAACCTTGACTCACCACCAAGCGGTTTTGGCTCGTCGTCAAGGTCATGGGGATGCGACGCCGATTAAACAAGCTCAACCTCTGGATCCGGTGTTGGCACAAATTGACCAACAGAAACAAAGCTGGGATGAGCAACTGGCTCAGATTAAACAGGAGATTGAGCAAACTGGACAGTCTCTCGAAGCGGTTCAGGGTCAGGTGAGCGATCGCGCCAATCAAATGGATGGGAAACGGCAGGCGATCGAGCAATTCGAGGCACAGTTGGCTCAACTGCGTTCTAGCGCGGCTCAATTGCGGGGTCGAGTCACTAATTATGAGGAGATGTTGCAGCCACTGCAAGATAAGCTCAATGAACTCAAGGCTAAATTGGAAGAAGTTAGCAGCTTGTTAACTCAGGTCCAGGAGACTGAGGGTCATCAACAGCAGGCAGTCACCCAGTTGCGGGACCTCCTCACGGGGTTAATTACTTCCCAGTCGCCTGAGTTGGCCGCATCATAGCATCCGCAAGGGAGGGGGTGCTCTGAGCAGTCCCTTCATCTCCCCTGGGTTGTCAGGATGATCCAATCTCCCTCTACCCGGGCGATCGCCCCTCCGGGAAAGGGATCGGTTTGAGTTTTGTTCGGGGCCTCAATTAAAGCCGTCATTTTCTCTACTTGCTCGTAATTCGGCGCTTTCGGTAACTGTTGCTGCAACAGTTGCCGCAGGGCACGGCGCTGGAGGGCCAGGGGTGCAGTCCCCAAAATGCGTCGATTGATTTTCTGGGTAATTCCGGCCAATTCCCCCTTGACAACTGGCTCACTTTGTGATAAAGATTGCTCTAACAATTCCCTAGCTTGGGTTTCTAAATACTCCACCTCAGCGCGTAAGAGTTCCGCAGTTTGTGCGAGATGTTGCTCTACACCGGGGTTAAACTGTTGAGTGAGGTAAGGGAGCAACTCTTGACGAATGCGGTTACGGGAATAAGTGATATCAAGATTAGTGGAGTCCTCCCATATCGTAATCTCTCGATGGTGACAAAACCGGCCAGTTTCTTCGCGGCTCACTTCCAGGAGGGGACGCACCAGGCGGAGGGTGGGAGTGAGGTGCCGGTCCCAGGAAAGGGCTTGTAATCCATCGGCACCGGTGCCCCGCATTAAGTTAAACAGGAGAGTTTCTGCCCGATCGCTCTGGGTGTGACCCGTGACGAGGGTGGGATAGCCTTCGGATTCGGCGATCGCGCTTAAGGCATGATAGCGCCATTCTCGCGCACCGGCTTCCGTGTGGGGGACTTCGGTGCCCGCAGTTTGGAGGAAAAAGGGTAACTGCCACTGCTTTGTGAGAGTTTCCACATATTTGGCATTGGGAGTGGAATCACTACGCCACTGATGATCACAATGGGCGATCGCCAGATGCCAATTCCATTTAGGTTGTAAATCTAACAGCAATTGAGCTAAACAGAGGGAGTCTTGTCCACCGGAAACGGCGATTAAGATGCGATCGGCTGGTGACAATAACCCGCGCTGTCGCAAAGTTCGATGGAGTTTGACATGGAGAGGCGTCCATTGAGTCATAGGTGATTGAGCATCGGTTGTTTATCCTAACTGTCCATTCTCCGAATTTCATCCAGGGGAGAATCTGGTTCTGTGGGGCGATCGGGATAAAATTCTATATGGATTTTCATTTTTCCAGTTTGCCATCCTTTTCCAGGTTGGAGAACTTTACATTCCCACCCATTGAGAAAAAAGTTTTTTAGGGGCTCGCCCGTTTGACGCTGCCAGTATTCAAGCAGCTTTGCCAGGGTAAAAAAATCTGGCAAACTCATTTTTCTTGGATTTGATTCTTGAGAAATTACATCACTTTCTAAATCCAAATTTACCCATTTATTCTCGATGTTTTATTTTTCAGTTGATGAAATTTGTTGATTATCTTTTCGATTTCGCGTCTGAAGCACTTATATGTTGTAGTAGTATGAACTGGAAATTGACCGACACAAAGCGTTTCCAGGAAATTGCTCATGAATACTACAAAACTGCGAGCTGATCTCCTAAGTTTTGACTTACACAATTACTTGAGAGGCTCGCGCTTGGCTTTTGCGAGCTTCTTTTTGTGGGCTTTTTCCTTTTGGCATTCATTAAAGATGTAGAGGGCCAGCACTGAAATCTCCACGGCGATCACCGCCAGCCCGATCTCATCAAGCGTTGGCTGATATGTCGGAATTTCGGTCATTCCGTCAGTGATGCTTTCCAGGTAAGCCTGATACCCCATCTCTCCCAATCCTGCGATAAAGCCGACTAGATTCGTGATAATGAAAGCGTCTATCCCATGCCTTAAGTTCGATATTCGGGGATTGAGGAGACCGAAGGGATTTTGTGACCCTTGGCGCTTCCACTCAAAGTACCGATTAGTATAAGTAACTATGAAGATAAGGGTAATGGCGGGTAGGAATGGTGAAGGCCATGAAAAAAAAAGGACCAAGCAGAGGATCAGCACGAGATTCAGTAGCAGGGTTCTGGCGATCGCGACTCCTAAAATTTTCACCATATTGCCTGGTTTACGAGATTGCTTATTTGTTGCAGCTTTTTGCTTGTGGCGCTCATTAAAGATGTAGAGCGCTACCATCAAAATTTCCATGATGATCACTGCTACCAACCCCACTTGGGTATCTGAAGGCTGATACATTTCTGGTTCGACCAGGCTATTGGTGCCGCTTTTCGTGTATCCCTGGTAAAAGCCCTCCCCCAACGCCGCAAAAGAACCAGCCAAACTTAGAATGACGAAACCCTCCACTCCGTGCCTTAGATTGGCCTTTTGAAGATTGACAAGATCTAGCAATCTTCGAGAACCCTGGCGCTTCCAGTCAATACATTGATTGATATAAGCGACCGCGAAAATGAAGATGAGGGAGTTAATGAGGGAGCCTAGGAACGGGTGGGCGGCTAAAGGTTCTAGCAAGTAGATAAATGCAGCCAGATTAAGTAGCAGAGTTCTCGCGATTGCTATTCCCAATATTTTCATTTGTCTGCCCCCAAAAATAACTAACAACATTATCACAGGCTGGGGGTACCGAATCACTACTCTTTGCTCACCGCCCAATCGAACCATAAAACCTGATATTCCTCTGGCAAATGGTCGATTCGGCAGAAGGGGTGGGAGTCGAGGTGATCGCGCACCCCTTCCCAATCCTCTGATCCGCCGGTCTCCAAATCAACCGGGGTTGATCGCTCTAATTCCTCGGGAGTCCAGGGGAGTGCGTGGAGGGTTGGATTCCAGATTTTGCCTGCTTTGATTCCGAGGGCTTCGGAAGGAGTGGAGCATTCTGGCATCAGCGAGGCAATCACCCCCTCCAATAGAGCCGCACTAGGGGGAATTACTCCCGATTTTCCTAACTTTCCTGGCTCCCACTCAATCACCAATTTGCCATTGGGGAAAATGTTTGTAATGGTCCCCTAGGCTCCTTTTACTTGGGGCCAGTTGGCAATGATGAGATCGCCGACTTTGAAGAGTCGATCCGTACTCCTGCTTGATTCTAACGGTCCATTTTCCGAATGTCATCAAGGGGAGAATCTGGTTCCGTGGGGTCATCCGGGCAAAATTCTACATTGATTCTAATTTTGCCAGTCTGCCATTCTTTCCCCGGTTGGAGGACTTTACACTCAAACCCATCAATAAAAACTTGCTCGTCCTCACTCAGTTGCTCTCGGACGTGATCAAGGATTTCAATACCCGTAAAATTGAACGGCCAATCCTCAATTTGATTTTCGGAATTGAATTTTTGAGAAATTACATCCTCTTCTGAATTCAAAATTATCCAGGTTTCATCCACTGTTTTATTCCTCCTTGTCTGACTGAACACAAAATAGTGAGGTGAGGTTGAGATAATTTTCCATGAAATAGGGTGCGTTCAGGTTGTGTAACGCACCCCATCAGTTATCTTGCTGAGTTGAGATTGGATAAGAAAATCGAGCGAATACCTGCGATATAAATAATCTTAGCCAATCCTGTATTTTTTTCCCAGCTAAGGTAAGGGAAAAAGAATTTCTAACTATTCCTGCTTCAGAGCGGAAGGTTCGGCAAAACCGCTGAGATGATTTTGAACAGGGTTACTGTCTTCTGGGCAAAATTCTAGACGCAGTTGAACTTTTCCTCGTCGCCAGTATTTGCCCGGACTTAACACTTCACATTCTAAGCCCTCGGTAAATAAACTTTCTTCTTCTAATTTCGTTTGCAGCAAGTCCATGAGTTCACTGACTTTGAACGTGCATTGAAACATTAGATTGCTGCCACTGGTAGACAGGACGTCTTCGTTTCCGAGCGCCTCAAATTGCTGATCCATTTCTATCTCCCTTGTTCTATTAATTTGACAGTTTCCCGGCTGCGGTTATGGGGTTGATATTCAGTATGTGCGTAAAGGGCGATCGCCCCGTGGGAGCGACTCCTGATGGGACCCCATAACCGCTTTGTGCTGACGGTTTAGAAAAACCAACCGTAGGAATGCAGCCCTTTACCCAAAAGATTGACCCCAAGATAACAGATCCAGACTACGACAAACCCAGCGGCGGCTAAAATTGCTGGTTTTCGTCCTTGCCAACCTCGGGTAATGCGCGCATGAAGATAGGCAGCAAAGACTAACCAGGTAATTAATGCCCAGGTTTCTTTCGGGTCCCAACTCCAGTAGGAACCCCAGGCTTCGTTTGCCCAAACTCCACCGGCAATGATTCCAATGGTGAGGAGGGGAAAGCCTAATCCAATAATCCGGTAACTGATGTTATCCAGGGTGTCGGCGAGACTGAGGCGTTGGGGAGAGAGAGATGCCTGAAGGGTTGCGGTAGCGCTTTGTGCTGAGGTGTCAACTTGTACGACATCAAGAACCGCAACGTTGCCCACGAGACCCTTGCTGTTGTTGTTGCCGGAGAATTCGGTAGCAAATTCCGGGGTGGGGGTTGGTCCTTCGACTGCCGGAATGGGGGTTCCTGCACGTTGGAGGCGGTAGCGATCGCTGCGATAGGACCCATTCCCAATGGAACTGCCGCGCAGTTCGATATTTTGACCCCGAGTCACGACTAAGAAGGCGATCGCCAGCAGGGAACCCACCATCAGGGTGGCATAACTGAGCATCATGACGCTGACGTGCATCATTAACCAGTTAGATTTCAATGCCGGGACCAGGGGTGCGGATTGCTGCATTTCCCCAGGTAAAGTGAGGGCAGCAAATGCCGTAATCGCCATTGCCACTGGGGCAGTCGCCACCCCAACTAACCGACTGCGGCTCATATTTTCCGCAATGAGATGAATCGTGGTAATTCCCCAGACGAGGAAAAATAGGGATTCATAAAGGTTGCTTAAGGGAAAATATCCCGCTTCGATCCATCTGGCACCAAGAAGGGTGGCGATGCAGAGATTGGCGATCGCCATGCCACTGGTCCCCAAGGGCCACAAAGCGGGAATTCCCGGAAATGCTGCACCTATCCAATACAACAACATGGTGATGAATAGGACGCAGAAGGATGTATTGTCTAGCCAATTCTGAAGGCTACTGAGGTCCACAAGCATTCTCCCATCGGTTTAGATTGAGACATTCTAGTTATCTCCATCCTAACCATTCTTGGGGCGGCTCAAACCTGTGAATTTGGCACCGGAGTTTTCAGAGGCGATCGCATTGGGGGATTTTTGGGCTGGAAAAAACCCACACCCTCAAGGGTGGGGGTTTTTATAGACTTTGACAACCGGATTCCGAGGAAATCCCCCCGTAACCGCGATCGCCCCTGCCAGTCTCTATTACTCGGGGTTACTCGGAGTCTCTACCTCTGGAGTGGGTTGTGCTTCAGGGGTAGGAGATGGGGTTGCCGGTTGTGCGCCGGGAAGGGTGGCAGGGGGGAGAGGTTCGGGTCTACTCCCCGTTTTTTTCATCGCTACAAACACTTGATAACGAGTGGTGCGTTGGTTTTCAATTGCCGCAGTCACCCCGATCGCCCGCATCGCATTAATGGCAATTTGTTGTTGGGGAGGCAGTTGCAACCATGCCGGAGTATTGGTATTGAGTGTGCGTTCCATATCCATGAAAAAATGGCCGTTGTTAGGAGTAAGTTCTAACGGGACCACACTTTGGAATTGCTGACTCATCGCCAGGGGAGTTTGCGGTTTGGGGATAATCCTCTCAGCAACGGGGGCCAAAATGCTGATAAAGGCTACATTGCCATCTAACCAGCCGTGGTTCACGCTTACGGAACCATTTTGTGCCGTCCATTTGACTATAGGCTGTTCGCCAATCTGGACAGGTTCAACTTTAAAGTTATATTGTTCACTCATGACCTGATCGAGCTTAGAGAGAGTCGCCTCCCCCGCACGGCGATCGCTGGCTTGGACCATTAATACCACCCCCACGGGAAAAAACGAGGTATTGTTTTCTGGCGGTGGCAGCATCGCCAGGGAAAATTCCCCCTGCATCCAGGGGAGTAAGTCTTTTTCTAAATCTAGGGTCGTGGTATTTCGGATCGCCGTTTGCAACCATTGGGGATCAATCGGTGACAGGGGATTGGTTGCCACTCCTTGGCTATAATCTTGCCAGACGCGCTGTAAATTGCCTCCCGACATCATCATTAAGGTGTCCGCAGGGAGGCGCGTTGTCATGGTTTTGCCATTATTTTCGACAGCATATTTGCGTTCGCTATCGGGTTTGAGCCATGCGACGGTATCAAAGGCAATGCCTTCGGGTTGGAGGGTGATACTGGTGGCGAATCCTTGGTTTTGTTGCTGCTGGGCAATTTCTTCGGGAACGGCGCGATCGGAGTTTAACGAGGCAACGGCAGCAGCGACGGGGACGTTCACATAAAAACGGCCAAAGGGTCGGGAGGTTTCGATTTTTTGCCATGCGGCGATCGCACCGGGTGCATCAACGATGGAGGGTTCGCCGAGGAAGGTGTCGATCGCGCGGTTGATGGTTTCGCTATCCTTGGCGATCGCTAAATAGCGCCCATCGATAACGGTGACTGAAAAGCGATTCTCATCCGCCACCCCTTGAGTTTCCTTAATTTCTATATTTTTGTAAGTCCGAGGGACCCATCTGCCGCCTTGTGGAGGTTGGGCGGATTCTAGTATTTGCTTAGCGCGATTGGGATTGGCGATCGGTAACACCATCAGGAGAGACTGGCGACCCGAAAATGCTGCGGGAGAGGGCACGATTTCGTTATCTTCTCCAGAGGCATTCACCGGGAAGGGGGGTAAAAACCCCAGGGTAACTTCGGACCCTACCCAAGGTTGAATGTCTTGTTCATACTGGAATCCATTGGCGGTGAGGTAGCGATCGCGCAACTGCACCAGGTAGTTATCCAGCAACTGTTGGCTTTCCGGGGTCCCCAATTCGCGCATTCTTTGCCACTGTCCCGCATCGGTAGTCAGGGAAAGGGTCATCAACGCATCTTCAGGGATCAGTTCGGCACCCACTGGAATCTCAGGTAAAGGCCGTTTTTGGGCGATCGCCCAAAATGCCGTAATTGCTCCACCGAGTAACAGGACCGCCGCAACAGCGGCGATCCCGATGGAAACTTTTTGTTTCTCCAGTTTGAATTTTGGGGTCTCTTTAGTGTCTTGGATCTCAGAGTTAGTCTCAGACATGATGTTACCGAGCGTCAGGAGTGCAATTGACAATTTAACGTAAACTGTTACTTTCTTTCGGGTATCCTCCCCCAATTCTCAAAAATCAGGGATCCGCCCACAGGCACACCCCCGTTGGTGGGGAGTCCCGGAACCAACTGTAGGAAGAATCAAAGGGAGGGAATACCCAGGTTTTTTGAGTAGCAATTTCAGGGACTATTTTACATCCCTGGGGTGAATCCGTAGGACAGGGGTACAGTATTCGATAAAAGGGACAAAAAACTCGGTTTCACCCCCCACAGAAAGCGGCAAATTGCTCCGGATTTTATCAAAAAACTTGGTATTTTTCCCAATGCTGTACTGGCCCAGTAGACGGAAGTAGAGTGAAAATCAGTTCCGCTTAGTTTCATCGAATTTAGCCTAAACCGGATGATTTTCTGTTGATTCGGGCAATCAGATTTTTTTAAGGGCAAATGGGGGCAGTTATGGGGTAATAAAGGGTATGTCTTTGTTGGTATGGGCGGTTAATTGAGGTAATCGCCGATCGCAGGGTTTCGGGTTCCATACAGCTGCCCCCTTTCGCACCTGCCATTGTCGTAATATGTTCTTCCATTAAGGTGCCGCCAATATCATTGCATCCCCAGTTGAGGGCTTTTGTTGCTCCCTCTAATCCCAGTTTTACCCAACTCGGTTGATGATTGGAAATCCAGTTGCCGAGGAAGATTCGGGAAACCGCAGTTAGGAGCAAGGTATTAGCTAGAATGGGTTGATCTCGACCGACGCGACGGCGTAAGGGTGCCGGGGCTTGTTCTCCCACAAAGGGGAGTAAAATAAATTCGGTAATTTGGGCGGGATAGTGGCGATCGCAGGCAGTTTGTTGAAGTGCTCTCAATTTTTCCAAATGGTCGATTTGTTGCTGCGGTGTTTCAATATGTCCACACAACATCGTGCTAGTCGTAGGTAATCCTAAGCGATGGGCGGTACTGACAATTTCTAGCCAAGTTTCGGTATTAATTTTTTCCGGGCAAATAATATTTCGGATGCGATCGTCCAAGACTTCCGCAGCAGTTCCCGGCATGGAACCCACTCCCGCCTCTTGCAACCTGGCGATCGTTTCCTCATAACTTATTTGGTCTTCCCGGGCAATAAACTGGACTTCTTGGGGAGAAAAAGCGTGCAAATGTAAATCCGGAAATTCATCTTTAATTGTCCTCACTAGCTTCAAATAATAAGGCAAAGATTTTCCATCAATTTTAGCCTCCAAATGCAAACCGCCCTGCATACAAATTTCCGTTGCTCCCCGTTGCACCGCATCGGTGGTTTTTTCCAGAATTTTTCCCCAATCCAGCCAAAAGGCTCCCTCTTCATCCGCATCCCGGCGAAAAGCACAGAAACTACAATGTTGCTCGCAAATGTTGGTAAAGTTAATATTTCTGTTAATCACATAAGTGACCGAATTACCCGATTGTTTTTGCCGGAGTTCATCCGCAACCTGGGCAATCGTCGCCACCTGTTCCGGGTCGGTTTCCTGGAGTAAGATTGCCGCTTCTGCTGGAGAAATATCGGTTCCCGCTAAAGCACGGGATAGAATAGCATCAACAGTTTTTAAAGTCATGGAATTAAGGTGGATTAACAAACATGGATATTAGAAGTTCAGGCTTTAAAAGTATTGCCTAATTACTTAAAAATGCAGTCCCCAGAAGGGGGAGTTTTTCAATTCAATTAATACTTTGTAATAACCGTCACTAGGTAGGGGATTAATTGGCATTCAAGGTAGAATTGCCCTGTCAAAATTTTACGCAAGATTTCCTAAAGTATCCAGCCAGTTTTATCATAGAGCGAACCTTAATCCTTCTGGCAATGGATCCCAGACTGATAATCGGGTAGTGGGAGCCAGAAAGCTTGCTTTCTCTAGGTCAAATTCATTTAGACTGGCTCTATTCCCAGGACAAAACATTGAGGGTTTGCCTAGATTGACTGCTTTGAGGGCAGTGGGTTGTGAAAAAATAGTTTTTAACCTTTACTGGAGCGTCGTCCTCGGGAAGAGTAGCCAGACTCCAGTGGAGGGTAAAATTTTGATCCGGGTAAACTGGGAGGAGAGGTTCCCAAAACATGACATGATGAAATCAGAATAAAATTACCGATCCTTTCAAAAACCCCAGCAAGGCGTCATAATAGATACTTGCTCCTTGGGGTTCGATATTCCTGTAATCCAGATTGATTCCACTTGCTCATCGATTTTACCCCGAAGGGAAAATCCAACTATTGAGTTTGATTATTACAGATAAATGGAAATTTCACCCGCTTTGCACCCTTCCCGCATCGAACCGGCGCTTTCCCCCCTAGATGTATCCGTCGTTGTCCCGATTCACAACGAGGTGGAGAGTCTGCCGCACCTGATCAGTGCGATCGCCCAGGCCCTGAGTGATGCCCAACTTAATTATGAACTGATCTGCGTGGATGATGGCTCCACCGATGGCTCCACCGCAGTCCTCAAGCAAGAAGCGCAAAAGCGAAATGACCTAGTAGCGGTGATTTTGCGCCGCAATTATGGGCAATCGGCGGCAATGGCGGCGGGATTTAAGTCGGCGCGATCGCCGATTATCGTCACCTTGGATGGGGATTTGCAAAATGACCCCGCCGATATTCCCGAACTGCTAATGAAGTTAAATGAGGGATATGATCTCGTCAGCGGGTGGCGTAAAAATCGTCAAGATGCTGCCCTCACTCGCTTGCTTCCTTCTAAAATTGCCAATGCCATCATCGGCAGGGTAACCGGGGTCAAATTGCACGATTACGGCTGTTCTTTAAAAGCATACCGCACGGAAATTGTGGCGGATATGAATCTGTACGGTGAATTGCATCGGTTTTTACCCGCCTTGGCATTTATTGAAGGGGCGAGAATTATCGAAATTCCAGTCCGTCACCATGCGCGGCGCTATGGTAAAAGCAAGTACGGATTAGGCCGAACGATTCGGGTCTTGATGGATTTATTGACCGTTTTCTTTATGAAAAAATTTCTCACCCGTCCTATGCACGTTTTTGGCGGGTTTGGGATTATGTCTATGGTCTTGGGTTTTGGATTGGGATTGTATTTAACGATTCTCAAACTCGGATTTGGGGCAAGTATTGGCGATCGCCCCTTACTGATTTTGGCCGTGGTCCTGCTTTTGGCAGGGGTGCAATTGTTTAGTTTTGGCCTCTTGGCTGAGTTATTGATGCGAACCTATCATGAATCGCAGCAACGACCGATTTATCGAATTCGTGAAGTCATCGAACCCGGGCCCCGATAACAGATTGCTCAACAAAGTAAACGCTTACAGGGACAAAGAAACCGGGTTTCTGGCCTAATTTTGTGGCCCATTGCTACAGAGATGGTGAAGAAACCCGGTTTCTAACTTTTGCCCGGACAAGAAACCGGGTTCCTCGCCCGCTACCTTGATGGTTTATCCTTCGTTCTTTCCCCTATTCTCGAATCCCCTCTTCAGGAATGCCGACGGTGGAAAGTCCGGCGATCGCCCGTAAGTTTTGGATGCGAATCAGTTCCATAAAATCTAACCCGGGTCTTCCTTCGAGGGTGGCAACAGTTTCGATCGCACTCAACAAATGTCTAGCCGCTTCCGGTTCGTTATAGCCTCTTCTCAGGGCAATTTGAATCGCCGCTTGATCCGCCTCTATTTCGCGATCGCTGCGGTGGGTGCTTCGCCAAATTTGAGCGCCTGCCAGGGCCGTTAACCCTCCAGCAGTAACCACTCCTACGGCATCTCCTTCCACGAGTTCAACCAGAGTGCCTAACAATCCAGCAATCACCACCCCTTGATATAAGTCCGGTTTAAACCATTTCACCCCCAATAACCAGCTCACGGTTCTCAGAAGTAACAAATCTCTTTGGGGTCTGGATAATTTACGCCAGAGGTCAAAGTTAATATAAATCGGTCGTTCCCTGGCCCAAGGCAGGGGAAAGGAACTCTCGATCGCCGTGGATTGTTGCGGTTTATTGACAATTTTGCACAGCATCCGACCCGATGCAGGCATCAAGTCCAATAATCGGAAAATTTCGGGTGATGGATCCATGATAGACAGATTCGGGTTGAGAGTAGGGATAGTTAGAGTTTGGGAGAACTCGCAAAGAAACGCCCAGAGCGTCCTACAATAGAATACGATAGTGCGATTCGTTCCTCCTTTGGAGTGGGTTGGGACAAAACCAGCCCTTCGAGGGAATATTAGGGCAGCTATCGGCCATTTTAATGAGTGAAGTTGAAGACATGGAAGCTTTTGAGCCAATTCCACCGGAATGGACAACGAAGGCAGTTCACGCTCACGAGTTCGACTGCCCTTCTTGCCATGCGACCTCGATGCAGGCGCAACGGGTTTGGATTAACCGGCGATCGCCGGTTTATACCGAAAACCACCGTCGCAAGTGGCAGGAGTTTTATGAGTGTGGGAACTGCGGTTGTGTTTGGTGGGCCTGGAGTAGCGATCGCCCCCCTTCTGAGTTGGGCGATCGCCAGGTCCCTCCCCGAGACGATTTCCCCTCGTCTCTTGATGATTTATTTTAATCCTTGACAAATGTCAGGTTTTGTGATATGAAACCCCGGGAAAAATGGGGAAGAGAGTTACCACCGAGGGGATTTTTCTAGCAATTTTTGGGCTGCCACCGAGTCCAACCCTCGGGAGAAAAAATACCCCTGTCCATAATCGCAGTGCAAGGACCAAAGCTGTACTAAATGTTGCTCTTTTTCCACCCCTTCGGCGGTGACGTACATCCCGAGATTATGGGCGAGGGTGGCGATCGCCCGGACAATTTCCGAACTTTCATTATCCCCCTCCATTCCCATCACAAATGATTTATCAATTTTCAAGGTATTAATGGGAAATTGCGCCAAATGAGACAAGGAAGAATATCCGGTGCCAAAATCATCAATGCACAAATGAATATTGCGCGCCCTCAATTTTTCCAGTAACTTCGCGGCTAATGCTGCATTTTCCATTAACACACTTTCAGTAATTTCTAACTTTAAACTACTCGGGTCCAGATGGGTTTCTTCTAAAATGCGATCGATGCGATCTAATAAATCCGGTTGTCCCAACTGCTGCCCCGATAAATTAACACTAATACTCAACGGTTCTGGCGTCTTAAACTGCTCATGCCACTGTTGCATTTGCAAACAAGCTTCCCGCAACACCCATTCCCCTAAGGGTAAAATCAACCCCGTTTCTTCCGCCACCGGGATAAATTCCCCGGGATACACTAACCCGCGTTCCGGATGTTGCCAGCGCACTAAGGCTTCAAATCCTGAGAGGAGCCCCGTATCTAATGCCACAATCGGTTGATAATGGAGCAGGAATTCCGCTGGTTCTAAACAGGGCTGACTATCTGTTTTTTCTTCTAAACTCGAAGCATAGGGAATGACTGAACTAGAGGCAGGTTTGGTGATATCTTTCCCGAGAAATTCTGAGGTGGGTGTCGGAGTGGGGAGAGGCAGTTCACCATTTTTGAGAATAGAGCGCCGCAAATCATTTTCTAAGTTTAATTGAGCTACGGCATTTTCCAACATTGTGCTGTCAAACACTTCATATCGCGCTTTGCCTCGGGCTTTGGCACGATACATCGCAATATCCGCATCCCGGAGTAAATCTTCGGGACGCTCATATCCCGGTTTGCTGGGGGCGATGCCCATACTTGCCGAGGTAAAGACTTCATAACCCTTCAGATTAAAGGGAGAAATCAGCGCAGTTTGGATCTTTTCAGCCAAGGTGCTTGCCGCTGTAATATTTGGGATATGTTCGACTAAAATGGTAAATTCATCTCCCCCAAACCGAGCTAGAATGTCACCGGAACCCACGCAGTTTTGCAGGCGTTTTGCCAAAGCAACGAGCAGGCAATCCCCAATAAAATGCCCTAAACTGTCATTGACCACTTTAAATCGATCTAAATCTAAAAAAATCACCGCAAACTGATAATCGGGTTGAATTTTTGCCCGAGTTAGGGCAGAAGTGAGGCGATTTAGGAAAAAAGCCCGGTTTGGCAACCCCGTGAGACTATCATGGAGGGCTTCATGACGTAAGGTATCTTGGGCATTCTGGCGATCGGTGATGTCCATAACGTGAATATGCACAATATTCAGGGAAGGAATCGGATGATACAACCAATAAAATAGCCGATCCTGGACGAAACGTTCCACCTGCCACCCGGATTTTCCCTGCTTGAGGGAGGTGATGACCAGTTCCCGATGATTCCTGGGTAAAAAGCCGGTTGCCAGTCCCAGGCGTAATTCTTCTAATACTCGTTCGGTGGCAGGATTGACGTAGAGAATTTCTCCTTGAAAATCGCAGGCGAGGACGGGATTGGGGTTATATTTGGGAAAGGCAGCCAGACGGATATTGGCTTCTTCTGTGGCTTTGCGATCGCTGATGTCGGTTTGAGAACCCGCCATGCGATAGGGGTTTCCCTCGCGATCACGCACTGCCAGACCCCGAGACAGCATCCAGCGATACTGTCCCTCGACATCTAAAATCCGATGTTCACTTTTGAAGTGAGGGGTAACTCCAGCCAGATGATCGGCGATCGCCTGTTTCAGCGCATCGATATCATCCGCATGAACTCGGCTAAACCACTCTTCTGGATGGTAAACCAAGTCATGCTCAGAAATCTTCTCCCCCTGAGCAATCTGATACCCCAACAGCGATTTCCAACGGGGGGAAAAATACACCCGGTTGGTGATCAAATTCCAATCCCACAGTCCATCATTCGCCCCCGCTACGGCTAAAGCATACCGTTCTTCACTCTCACACAAAGCCCGTTCTCGGTTCTGGCGATCGATCGCCGCCGCTAAAACATTGGCGATCGCCTGTAGAAAGTGCAAATCCTCTAAATCAAACTGATGGCGTTCCGTACTATAAGCCGCCAAAACCCCATAAGGTCCCGTTTGTCCATGTACCAGCACTGTAATCCCACTCACAATACCGCGTTCTAACAAAAAGGGCGAGGGAGTGAAACGGGTTTCCTCTTGGAAATTCAGGCATAAAATCGGTTGATTTACCAATAAGGTATAACCCTCTTGGGATTCTGTATTTACCGTTAGGGTTACCGACCCGATCGCATCTTGACAACATCCCCCACCGGCTTTTAATGCAAATTCCTGGCGATCGCTTAACAATTCCCACAAGCAACAACAATCGCTATCGAGGGTATGCAGAACTTCTTCCGCTGCTTCTTCAATCAGGCTCATCACCTCCATCCCCGCCAGTGCCCACTGTCCTAATCCGGCAATCACCGCACTTTCCCGAGCATGGGCGGCTAATAGTCGTTCCGTGCGCTTCCGTTCTTGCAGTTCCCGTTCCAAAGATGTCATATTCGCTTGCAACTGCTGTTCTAATTGATCAGCATGAATGAGAATCGGACGAGTGAGGGGGTATAACAAAAGGGCGATTACTCCCGTGCCTAAGAGTAATAAGACCACCGTAACCGCCACTAACCACTGCATCTGCTGAATACCTGCCTCTACATGAGTGGAGGAAAGTTGTACCAACACCACCCAGTTGCTACTGGGAATCGGAGCAACTGCCACCGCTTCGGAACCGGGAAAACGGGTGTTCAGGAATCGGACAGTCCGTTGGTGAGTCATGTTCTCGTTCTGCAATCCCAAAAGCCGCATATTCGGTCCCAGGGGCATCAAACCGGCTTCATCGGTATAAGCGAGGAACGGCAGCAGGCGATCGCTCCGCCCATTATTGACTCGTGCTAAGGCAATTTCTAGGGATTGACCTGTAGGGATAAACTCCTGTAAAACTCTTTCGATTTCCGAGACGGTGAATAAGAATAAATCAGTCCCCTGGGGTTCTGGGGATGGCGGGTTAACTCGGGCTACAGTGACGAGCAAATAAGAGGAGTTGCCGACTTGCACCGGCTGGAAGGAGATTTTTTCAGGGGTATCCGCCGCCGATTCCGACCCCAAGGCCCGGGGAATCTCCATCCCTAACTGTACCATCACCTCACCCTGGCGATCGCGCCGAGTCATCCCCACTATTTTTGGGGCTTGTTGGAGGACATCCACCAACAGGGGGGAACTCAACTGTAACCCCTGGGTTAAATCACCCCCAAGGGATTGATTCGATGTTTCAAGGGTGTTGTCCCGGGAAATCTGTTGCGCGATCGCCGCCACCTGCCAGAAATACTGCTCTAGGGCTTGACTTTTCGTTTGGGCTGCTAAAAGGACCTGTTGGTGCCGGTCCTGGTTGAGATGATGAGAAAGGAACCCGATACTGACGATCGAAATAATTGCACCGATGCAGAGCATCCCCAATGCCGTATAAACCACCAGCGATCGTCGTAACCGTCCCGATAGGTTGCCATTTGCCACTGTTAATGCCCACCGTTGGAAAAGCAAGTGAATCTAAAGCCTCTTTCTCACCATAACCCTATCTATCCCCTTTAGTAAACCCTGGTTGCCCGGGTTTGTCTGCATCGTTTGGGATTTTCCACAACAGAATTTAGGATTGTCCGACCCAATGGACGAGAGTCCAGGAGCCAAGAGTTCTCAACTTCTTCAGGGGAAACGGCCAATGGCAGTCTCACCCCTAGCTTCGTCATAGAAAATCCTCAAAGATTGCGCCGCCAAAAGCAAGTCTACCTTACCCGCTGGTTACCCGGATTAGGAGTAATTATGGCTACCATTTGCCCACTTAATCGAGGCGATCGGCCTTTTTCCTCATTTTTTGACCCCTGTCTTGCATCCGCCCCGGTTATACCCCATCCAGTTGGTCAGGCCCGTTTACTCTTAGCCTTCACCGGCAAAGCTTTTTCCCTGTAGCTGAATTCTTTTCTCACTTCGAGTAAAGTCTGAAAGAAAATCTCGCCTAAATTTGGGGAACCAAGAGGGAGTGCGGATTAAGTACCTAGGGGCGATTTATGAATCTCTCCTCCATCCGGGGGCTGTGACTATTCAAACTCAAACTAAAGTAGTATCATTTGTCGCAACAGATGCCCACTACTAGCTCTAACTACCTTGAGCGGTTAGAGGGGGGATTTGAAGGGTCCCCTGGAGTTGGCCCCTGTGAATCCGCTGGCCCACTTTACTCATCCAGGATCAAGACACAGAAGGGACTGATAATGCGCTAATTCTATGAACAGTCAAACCTAATCCTATACTGACTCCAGCCTTCGGGAAATGAGCCCGCCCAGGAGAGGCTTTGTCGGGATAGCCCCATTCTCAAGGGGACCCGGGTTCTTTGTTGAAAAAATTATTAGTCTCGGGGCCACAATTACCATACAATAAAAGTTATGTCAATACCCTAGGGAGGTAAGTCTCCAAGGTCTCTGCTCTCAAATACCGTTCACAGATAGGGGAAAACTCACCGATGCCAGACTACTATCAACTTGAAAAACGCCTATGGGACGCGGCGGATCAATTGCGTGCCAATTCCAAACTCAAACCGTCGGAATATTCCCTGCCGGTACTGGGATTAATTTTCCTGCGCTATGCTGACTATAAGTTTACCCAAGCCCTACAGCGCTATCACACAAGCGATCGCCCGGTAGCGGAACGGGAACGGGAACGGGTGTTATCCATTCCCCTCCAGGCGCGGTTTGAGTCTCTGCTGAATCGACCCCCCGAAGCCAACCTCGGGGAAGAACTCAATAGTGCGATGCGGGCGATCGAAGCGGAAAACCCCGCATTGAAAAACATCCTCCCCAAAACTTACCACCGTCTCAGTAACGAGATCCTCCGGCAACTGCTGACAGACTTTCATACCATCGCTTTGGATATCGAAGGTGATGCCTTTGGGCGAATTTATGAATACTTCCTCAGCAATTTTGCCATGAGTGAAGGACAAAAAGGGGGTGAATTTTTTACCCCGACCTCTTTAGTCAAACTGATTGTTGAAATTATCGAACCCTATCACGGACGAATTTTTGACCCGGCTTGCGGCAGTGGGGGGATGTTTGTTCAAAGTGCCTCCTTCGTAGAAAAACGGCAGAAAAATCCTAGCACTGACATCGGAATTTATGGACAAGAGAAAATTGCAGATAATGTGCGACTTTGCTTGATGAACCTGGCAATCCACGGACTCACCGGAGATATTCGCCAAAGCAATACCTATTATGAAGATATCCATGATTGTGTGGGTAAATTCGATTTTGTTATGGCCAATCCGCCCTTTAATGTAGACAAAGTAGACAAAGAAAAAATCAAAAACGACCCCCGATTTCCGTTGGGATTACCTCGGGTTGATAATGCCAACTATTTGTGGATTCAATTATTTTATAGCGCCTTAAATGCCAAGGGGCGGGCGGGTTTTGTGATGGCAAATTCCCCCAGTGATGCTCGCGGACTGGAGTTGGAAATTCGCAAAAAACTGATTCATGAGGGGGTTTTAGAGGCGATCGTCGCTGTGGGTTCTCACTTTTTCTATACGGTAGGCTTACCCTGTACACTCTGGTTCTTCGATCGCGCCAAAGTAAATAACCCCCGCAAAGATAAAGTGCTATTTATCGATGCTCGTCAATTCTATCAACACGTTTACCGTTCCCACCGCCAATTTAGCGATGAACAAATTCAATTTTTAGGGAATATTGTCCGAATGTATCGCGGACAATCCGTTGAATCGGTGGCAACTTTACCGGAACATACTCGGTACAATCCTGCGGTCCCTGCTTACGGGACTTTACCCAATTGGGAGGAAACCTTTCCTAACAATATCTATCGCGATGTTCCCGGTTTGTGCCGAATCGCCCTGATTTCAGAAATTGCTGAACAGTCTTATAGCTTGAATCCGGGACGGTATGTGGGTATCGCCCCCCAACCTGAAGACGATGTTAATTTTCAGGATAAATTACAAGAACTCCATGACGAATTTGAGATGCTCACCGTCGAGGCGAGAGAACTAGAAGGGCGAATTTCTAAAACGATTGAGCGCTTTTTAAAGGTGAAGGGAAATGAATGAAGGATTAAACCACTTTAGGACTTCCTCATTCCTCCCCTTTTTCCAGGATGGCGGACTGCTTACTTCTAAAGTCTGGTACTATACTGGCCAGTTAAAACCGTGACACAAGGAAACAATTGGACGCAAAAACAGATTGGCGAAGTTTGCCTGATTGGAGATGGTACCCATGCCAAAATTAAAAGGCAAGAAGAGGGTATTATGTATTTAACCGCCAAAAATATTAAACCGGGCCAGTTAAAACTTTCCAAGGTGGACCGGATATCCGAAACAGATTTTGACCGCTATTTTTGTAAAAATACCCAATCAATTCGCAAGCCCGAAGCCGGGGATATCTTATTTGGGATCATTGGTAGCATTGGAGAACCCTATTTAGTTAAATCCGATGACTTATTTGGGATTTCTAGTAGTCTAGCTATTTTAAGACCTAATCCTAGCATTCTCTGGCCTCCTTATCTTTATTACTGGGTAAAAGGTCCGATTTTTCAAAATGCGTTACAGGCCAGAAAGGCGGGGGTTGTTCAATGTTATATCAGTTTAAACACCCTAAAAAGAATGCCGATCGCCTATCCAGATTTGGGTAGGCAACAGAAAATAGCAGCCATTATGAGGGATTATGATGACTTGATTTCTAACAACCAACGGCGGATTAAGATACTCGAACAGATGGCGCAAAGTATCTATCAGGAGTGGTTTACGAAATGGCGAATTCCTAATGTGGAATGGCGGGAGGCAACGCCGGAAGAACAACAAGTGACCGGCCAGGAATTGTTTCCGGTGGGATGGGCGATCGCACCGATTGGGGAGGCGATCGAAACCCTCAGCGGCGATACCCCAGCAAAGAAAAAACCCGAATATTGGGCCAATGGAACATTAGTCTGGTACAGAACCACGGATTTAACCACAGCGGGAACGATGTTTATTTCCGGTTCTACTCACAAAATTACCGAGGTGGGGCAACAGGGCAGTAAAATTCGCACATTCCCCCCGTATTCGGTGATGATGACATCTCGGGCCACCATTGGGGTTGTCGCAATTAATACCACCACGGCTTGTACCAACCAAGGATTTATTACTTGTATCCCCAATGAGCGGTTATCGGCTTACTATTTATATTTTTGGATTAAGGAAAACCGCGATCGCATTTTTAACCTGGCATCAGGATTAATGTACCGCGAAATCAATCTCGGCTGGTTTCGACAATTACCGATCGCCATTCCTGACTCCGCAACCCACCATCAGTTTATCGAAACCCTCGACCCCCTCTGTGAGCAAATCCAAACCTTACAAGCCAAAACAACTAACCTCAAGTTAACTCGGGAGTTACTCTTGAGTAAATTACTCTCCGGCGAAATTGATGTTGAGTAGACAACAGGTCAAGGGAGACCCTGGGTTTTCAGGGTGAAACAGAGGGTGAGTAAACTCCGGGAAAATTCAAGAGGTTCCGGGAGCAATTTAGAGCAGAAAAAAAGGATAACATCTATTTTTTTGGAATAGATATTGTCCTTCTTTTCTTTCCTATCCATAAATTAGCCTATTTTATAGGCTTTCCAAAACTATTCATCCCCAAAAACCCTCCTTCATATTAGCGAATATTTATAATAAATTACTGACTGTATTTTATGGCTGATCGGGCTTGATTTCACGGGGGAAAATAATGATAAATTCCGACCCTTCACCGAGTTTAGAAACAACTTGAATTTCTCCTTGGAGAAGTTCAACAAGCTGGGAGACAATAGTCAATCCTAAGCCGGTACTGCCCTCAGCTTGTTGAGAAACCCGGTGGGCCACGCGGGAAAAGGGCTGAAAAATTCGCTTTATATTTTCTGGAGCAATTCCGATTCCAGTATCCCTAATACCCAGCAACCATTTGTCATCAGGAAGGCTTTCACAGATAACCGTAATCGAACCCGTTTCAGTGTAGCGGACTGCATTACTCAGCAGATTGATTAAAATCTGCTGCAAGCGAGACAGATCCGTAATCACCTGCTCGGGAGCGAGATCGTTGCTTATGATAATTGATAATTCTTTAGCTTCAGCCAGGGGTTCAATGGTTTCTAGGGTAGCCGCAATTACAGAAATGAGGTCGATTTTAATCAATTTTAATTGAGTCTTTCCCGCATCAACCTGAGATATTTCTAGGGAATTATTTACGAGTTGTAGCAATTGTCGGGAAGCCCGCAGGACTCGCTCAATTCTCTCAATCGTGATGGAATCTTCTTCGGTTCTCGATTGTTGCTGACGCAGGATCATTTGGGAATAAGCCATGATTGAATTTAAAGGGGTTTTGAGTTCATGGGCCAGTTGGGAAAAACTTTCTTGGCTCAGACTAAGCAACCGGGTTAATTCTTCATTATTCTGGGTAATTTGCTGCTGAAGATTTTCTAGCTTTCGGGTCCGCTCTTCTACAAATTGATGAAAGCAATAAGCACTTGCTTGGTCTATGACCGCATCGATAATCCGAAAGGCTCGATAAGATTCCATCTTGGGTAATTCCAGCAGTTCATCTTTTAAAATAGAAAAAACTACCTGGCGCAGAAGTCGATATTCCCGGGCAATTTCGGCGGCATCATAGCCATGCTCAAACCGATTGATTCCATGTTCTAAACTCGCTTGGGCCACTATTTCAAAATCATCTTCCTCTGATTCATTTAAAGCCGTTGTCATCGCTTCCAAAACTTCCGGAATTAAATTGGTCAGAGCGGGTTCAGACAATTTTTTGGAATTTTCAATTTTAGTATCTAAACGGACTTTTATTTTCCATTGCTTAAGGATTTCGTCTATTTTACTGGCAAAAGATTGGCGGATCGTTTCCATAAAAGCTCAGTTAATGGGTATCATCATAGAGAGGACAGTTTAGGGATGATAAACGGGAGGATTGGAGTCAGAATAGTTGAGGTAAGCCAGACAAATTTAGCAAGGGGGTTGGGGGGCGATCGCCAGGATAGCGATTGCTGGGATAATCATTGTACTGTTTAGCGTGTTATTGAAGTGCCATAGACGGAATATCGCTGATTAGTTTACAGGATATTGACCACTATGGCATAGTTTACAGCCCGATCACGTCAAACGGGTTCCCTAGGGCTGCTCAACCGGCAAAGCCCCACCCCTGAGAAATCGGCAGGTTAGGAATCACCCTCAAAGTCCTCATGATCAATATCCGGCAATCATCAACCGCTACTGAGGGTCCTAACCACTCCCCCTACAGCAGGCATCACCCCACGGTTTGTCCAAATTGCTCCCGTTGCATTTTGAAGGAATAAACCTCTCAATCTTACTCCCCGATTCACCTCGCTTTCAGGGTGATGAAATGGAGCAAACCATAAGTTTTAAGTGAATTGTCTTCTTTAACCTTCAATGATTTGTCCCCCCTAAGTCAGCCAGCTACTCAGACTATTTTAAGAGTTTTGACTAAACTCTATCCGAGAAAGGAAGCGCTGACTGGATTGAATTCAAACCCAAGAATGGCCACATTTTACAGGGGTTAGAGTCTTAAGGATTGGAAGCGATCGCCGTCTTCCTCTTCCCCGGTTAGTTTATCCAAAAATCTGCTAAACTAGAGCAAAACAACCATGAACGGGGAAACCAATATGGTACAGAGTCAAACCTCAGAGATTCCTATCTTTCCCCCAGGCGATTTATGGAGTAAGGAGCCGCCACTGGAAAGTTATCGACACCTTAAACAATTGCTGCTGCTTCTCGCCTGTTTAGAGCGGTTTTGGAAAAATCGTCATGATTTTTTTGTGGCGGCAAACATGAGCGTCTATTACAGTACCCGCCAGCGCAAATCGGAAGAGATGCGCGGACCCGATTTTTTCGTAGTTTTAAACACGGAACGCCGCGAGCGAAAAAGTTTGGTGATTTGGGAAGAAGACGGAAAATATCCGAACTTTATTATGGAGGTTCTCTCCGATAGTATGGCTCACACGGATCGCGCCTTAAAAAAAACAGGTTTACCAAGATGTCTGGCGCACTCCCGATTATTTTTGGTTTGACCCCTATACGTTAGAGTTCCAGGGATTTCACCTGATGAACTGGGAATATCAAGCCCTTCAACCCAATGAGCAAGGATGGCTTTGGAGTGAACAATTGCAGCTTTATTTAGGAATTTTAGAGGAAAATCTGCGGTTTTTTACCTCGGAAGGGGAACTGGTTCTGACACCAGAGGAAGCGGAAGCCGAAGCTTTATTGGCGGTGGATACCGAACGGGCTCGTGCTCAGGAGGCGATCGCCCAAATTGATACCGAACGTCAGCGCAGCACTCTCGTGCGGCAAAAACTGCAAGAACTGGGCATCAATCCCGATGAGATTGCTTAATATTTGTTTAGGTTAAAGGTTCCGAAATCCTCTGTCTTCCGGAATCTTTAACCCACTTTAATCAGCTAATATGAATTGCCGATTCTGCTAAAAAATTTATCAACCAGTAATTATGATAAAACAATGGAAACTAATAAGGGTATTCCAACAAATAAATCATCCGAACGTTCGTAGTGACTCCTTCACCGAGTCCTCTTTAAAGAAACCCCTGAAGGGGGGACGTTGAACGTTTTGCGGGTTTTATTTGTTGGAGTTCCCTAAATATATTTTTTGGGCTTTCTCCAAATTTATCAAATATTTTTGAATCAAAATTTACGCAGTTTTGGAAAGTTCCCCATAAAATGTAGAGGTGATCCGCGAATTACCTCGGGGTTTTAAAACAATTATTCTTAAAAGTCGTGTATCATGTATCGGTGAATATATTTCTGGTTCAAGAAGTAAAATGGAATCTGTAAAGGTGATTATGGATTTTATGAACTGGCCTGTTTTACTGTTGGTTTTGGGTCTGACGATGGTCGTCATTCCCTTGGGATTGAATGTCTATGTTTATGCCGTGACTTATGCCGATCGCTATCGAGAAATAGAACAAGTTCCCCCGCAACCGATCGCCATTGTTTTTGGGGCGGGAGTTTGGGATGATGGGAGTCCCACCCCGATGTTAGCCGATCGCGTTCAAGCGGCGATCGACTTGTATAAACTGGGTCGCGTTCAGAAAATTTTGATGACGGGGGACAACTTCCGTCCTGATTATAATGAAGTTAAAGCGATGTCATCTTATGCAGAACAACAGGGAGTTCCCGTCAGCGATATTCTCCTCGATCGCGCCGGATTGAGCACCTATGATAGTTGTTACCGGGCTCACTCCCTCTTTGGCATTCACCAGGCCGTTTTAATTACCCAACGTTATCATCTCCCTCGCGCCGTTTACACGGGTCGCAAAATGGGAATTCAGTCAGTCGGTTTGGGAACTCCGGATTGGGGAATTTTCCGCAACGATTCCATGACTTACTATACCTTCCGGGAATTTATAGCCGTCATCAAAGCATTATGGCAGGTCCAGGTTACTCGACCTCAACCAACAGTGATCGGTCCTTTTGATGGAGGCAAATCACAGGAATAATACTAAATCAGGGTATGAAAAGTCATTTTTATAGAGTAACCCGCGCAGTTTTATACGGAATTCCGTTGTGATAGGTCTTTAAAAATGAGTAGGCCCTTCGACTCTTCGACCCTTCGACCCTTCGGCAGGCTCTGAGCTGGGCGAAGCCTGTCCTGAGCCAGTCGAAGCCTGTCCAGAGCTCCGTCGAAGCCTGTCCTGAGCTCCGTCGAAGGGGGGGAGTCGAAGGGCCTACTTTTAACTACAAGAGTAAAATAGGTTTTTTACAACCGGATTTGGTATTAACCAAAAAAACCGCGATTAACCCATTGCGTTAATCGCGTCTTTACCAAATCTAATTTCTGGATGAATTAAGTCTTTTAATAATACCGAACTGGAATTCCGAGGTTTCTTAAAAACTCCAGCATCGAAACCCTGAATTTTTCTGGAGTAAATAAAAAATTACGGATTTTTCTCATCCAGTAGCCCTACCTGAGACCACAGCAGCTTGACCATCAGCGCTTTAGCAATGGCATTCAATTCTTCCCCTGATTCGGACTCATCTCGGCCTAAGTTTGATTCTGGATCCCTGGGGGAGGAGGATTCATCGTTGTGGTTGTCAACTTTGGGTAAATCTTCTGGGTTCATGCTGCCTTTACCTGCGAGGAACAAGTGGGATATCTATTCTTACTATAAATCCATTTGTTTATCTTCTGTCAACTCCCGGGTAAATCGGCTCCCTCCTGGCCGAAAACGACCCTAAATCGTTAATTTGCTCTAAATTCACAGAACAGGGGTCAGCGGGTCCTTGATGTTCGCCTCCTTCCATGTTTGAGAGGGGCTTAGGCCTCACTCATTTTGTTCACTTTGTTCAAGTTGGTCATTCAGTCCAAGTTCTTGGAGGGCTACTTTCGTTTCATCCTGCTTTTGCTCAGAAACTTCCCCCTCGATCGCCACTTCTATTTTTACCGTGAGTTTAACCGCTTTGTCACTGGCAAATTTACTCAGAACTCGCGTATAGAAATTCATCCATTTCTGAGGTGCAATTTCACCCGTCCACTTCAACCCTTTAGGTTGTAAGGGTGGGATTTCTGTGTCATCGGCGACTTGATAAGATATCCCCTTCTCTTTCGCACTAACAGTCTGAGATACTTTGACAGAAAATTCCCCGATCGCCTGGATTGTTCCTGCCGTTGCCGTCACCGTGAAGTTGCCCTCATCTGCCCCTGCTGTGAGAACCCCATCCGGTGCGATCGCCCCGCCTGTCGCCGTCCATTGGATGTCATCGATCGCAATGTCTTGGTTATACTGATCTCGTCCCCGGACTGTAAACGTTTGCTTCTTACCCGGTTCCAGTTGCACTCTAGGAGGTGAAATGACCAACTTGTTCAATTTCGGGGGGTCCGTAATCCGTTGCAGGTAGGCGGACGCCTCTTCTGCTTTCAGGATAAACATATCTTCAGAAATCTCAATTTGGCTGCCCGCTAAATCCGTTTTGAACTCAAACGGTTGATAGTGATCCCCCGAAGTTTTGCCCAGATAAGCCAGAGTACCATCTTTCACCCCCCGTGCGATCGCCTCCTTAACCGCATCTGCCTTCAGCAATCGGGGGAAGAGGGGAGAAGCAAAAAACGCATCCCGAACCGATTGGGTACTCCACTCGGAGAAGGCACCGGACCAATTACGCACCAGGAATCGCGGACTCACCGTCTCTGAAACCTCCCCATCTAGGCGCAAACGGTTGAGAATCAACTCCACCGGAGATTGGGCTGCACTCGAAGTCACCAAGCCCAAATTCACCACCCGCACCCTATTATCTTTACCCAACAGCGCCAGATATTTATAAGCGCGCCATACCGATTCCCCCAAATCGCGCTGGGCTTTTTTGAGGTTTTCCGAGAGGTGCTTTTTCTGCGCGTCGTCTAACTCCTGTTCCTGATCCCGGATATCTTCCCAAGCTAACACCTTGCGGGCTTCTTCTCGCAACTGTACCTCCGAGTCGGCGATCGCAAACAGTAGCGCACTCTTGAAGGTCCTAGATGAAGCCCCGGATTCTCGAATCATCCCCTCGATTAAAGTGAGGGTATTGTCCTCCGAATGCGGGTGTCCCGGTGCCATCACCGCTAAAGTTAGCACCGCTTGGTTGGGGATATGGTTCGGTTGTTCGGGAAAATGAATCACCTGAATCCCTTGGCTGGGGGTAAACATGGTCTCAATTTCCTTGTGCACTCGCTCATCAATGCGGCTGCCCTGGACATTCGCCCGACGGTCTGCTAAAATTTTGTTGAGGTTGGGATACAAAGTGAACCGATATTTCGTTTGGGCAACGGTCAGGTAATAGCACTCGCTGCTTAACGATTCCAAAACCGTTTCTATATTACCGATATCCACATTGGGTTCCCCCACAGCCAGTCGAATTTCTGGAACTGTTGCCTCGGTGCGAGTACAGCCGCCATTGGACTCGAAAAAAATCGCCGTGGTTACCTTGCGATGCAGCCGATATTTTTTAATCTCTTCACTCGCTTCTGCATCCAGGCGAAGGGCATGGGCGTCTTTTTTGCCGCAAATATCCGTAGTCACCGCCCCTTCTAGGCGATTTTCCCCCAGTTGCTCAAATACCGCTGGGCGAAATAAGGGATTGTCCAAAGGTGCGGTTCCCAAGCCAATCAGGGCGTCCCGATGGTTACCTTGATACCCTTCCTGATAGGCGATCGACACCCACAAGGCTAACAGCCGCAAAACCCCCCGGGTGCGTTGAAATCGCGGTAAAGCCTGCCATTTGCGCTCGAATACCGAGAGTAGGGCCGGATGGAAGGGGTAAGTCGCTTTAAAGGCTTCGCGAGCACTATCAATGGGAAACCAACTGGGTAACTGCTGGCGGTATTCTGCCACCCAATCGGCGTAATGATTGCAGGTTGTATCGGCATCTTTGGGTAGCATGATTTTACCGTCAGGGGTGACGGCGTTGGTAGTCCATTCAAATAAGCGGCGACGGATAATTTCCGAGGTTTCGGATTCCGCCGACATCATAATCGCTTTCCCGACGCGATCGAGCATTTTCTTAAAGCGCTGTTCGTCCGCTTCGTCCGCTGCGGTGTATTCCATTTCCGACGCCGGGATAGAGACGACCAAAACGACATTTTTCTCACCTCGTGCGGTTTCGGACAAGGCTTGAATGAAGTTATAAAGGCGATCGCCATAGCCTCTGTTGCGATAAGTGCTGGCATAGTTGATAATTTCATCCAGCAAAATTAGGCAAGCTTTATCTTTCGGCAGAAACTTGCGGATCACATCTCCTTTCGGTTCGATAAACTGCTGTTCATGCTCTGCTACAATCTGAAAAGCCGCTTCCCCGCCTAACTGATAGGCGAGTTCACCCCAAGGAGTTTTCCTCCGGGGAGTACCGTCATCGCCACCGCGCCCGGTGATGGAGTCAAATTCGGTACCCACAAATACCGCCACTGCCGCCTCCGGAACCGAACTCACTCCCCCTTGGCTTAATATTTTATGAACTCCTGACCAGCGATTGGCCGCAGCGCCATGTTTCGCCAAGTGATAGAGCAAAGTCAAGGCGTGAGTTTTGCCCCCTCCGAATTGCGTGCAGAGGTTGAAAATCGCTGAGGTTTGGGTGGTTTCGCCCGAGAGTCTGCGGACGACTTGGGCGGCGAGTTCGGTTAAGTATTTGGTGAGATAGGTGCGCTCAAAAAACCGTTCCGGTTCCTGATAGTCTGCCGGGGCGCGGTTGTCTCGCACTTGGTCAAGATGCACCGCGAATCCAGCCGCATCTAAAGGCTTGCCCTCGCGCAAGTCTTCCCGGGGAATCAGTCCTTCTATTTTGTACCCGGGTTTGAGTGCCATACCTATCTCTTGTTAAACAATAGACATCTCCAAAATTCCCAAAAT
This sequence comes from Laspinema palackyanum D2c, assembly GCF_025370875.1. Classification (NCBI taxonomy): domain Bacteria; kingdom Bacillati; phylum Cyanobacteriota; class Cyanophyceae; order Oscillatoriales; family Laspinemataceae; genus Laspinema; species Laspinema palackyanum. The sequence goes on along the minus strand of NZ_JAMXFD010000018.1, from coordinate 42,530 downwards.
ATTACCTGGCAATGATTCTAGGATGAGCGGTTACTTTTCATCTGCATTTAATATTTAGGAGAATGTAGGGGGTTGAGGAGATTTAAGTTGAAAATAACCAAATGATCCTCGCTCATTAGTCGGTATATGCAGTTGACAACCTTTAAAGTTTAGTTGGGTAAAATTAAGGCTCATCTTCGCCATCTTACCAAACCACATAACGGGGAAATTACCAACTTATAATTTGAGCGTATAAGCCTAAATCTTTCGGCAGCAATCTGAATTTTTTTAGGTTTCCAATTAAATGTTCTACAAAAATTTGGTTAGCTGAACAGATTTTATTTTCCTCTTTCTGTTCGAGACTTAGTTCTTGATTTTTAGGTTTCTTATGAAGAGTAGACATTTGGAATCCTCCGACATAAGCCTTGTGCCCTTTAATTTTTTGATTGGGGTCAAACTTATTTTGCTGTTCTCTAAATATTTTAATATCACTAATCGGGCCTTTTTCTCCAATTTTTACATCCACAATATCTTCTCCTTTAGCAATAACAATTAATTGATTTTTTAGTGTGTGTTTTTTCTTTTTTCGTGAGAAATATTCTTTTTGCTCTTGGTTGTCAGTAGGCCGTTCTATGGGCTGTTCCGTGCTATCTACTGTTAACTCATGAAGAGTGAGTATTTCTTTCACTACTTCTTGGTCTCCCACTTTTTTTGACCTGTTGTAAAATACTGGGGGGTAATAATTCATTTAAAATTGGCAGGCAATACTGAAAGATGGTGTTAGCTGTAGATTCCCAAACTCCAAATTGAACTCCCAGATACAGGAAGGATATTGGTAAAGATACACAAAAGATAGAAGAATTTGTTCTTGAATCAATAACGTGATTTTCCGGCCTGCCCTTTTGACATTCTTGGTAGTTTTTAACCGCTCAGTCTCTGCTTTTTTTTGGAGGTGTACAATGTCCGCTTCCCTCCATAAATCTTGTAACTGCTCATAAGTTATTCCTATAAGCATCAGGGTTAAATCGGGGTGTTCTTCAATATATTTTAGAATGCCGCTCATGGCATGACAAAAAATAAAAGTCACTTTTACTTATTATAGTATGGGTTGTAATTTTTGGAGATTTCTAATATAGAGGACCTGTCTTCTGAGTCCGATATGAAAATTATCCCCGGGAGATGGCGATCGCGATCGCCATCTCCCGGGGATAGACGAGACTCCGGCAAATTTACCGGAAATATTACCCACTATTATCTAAACAGAGTTAATTCCACCTGCCAGTTTTTCTGCTCAAACTGCTTGTGAGAATAGGAGAATTCTTCCCCACCTTCTAGCTTAATAATATAGTCATGAAGTTCGGGGATATTTTCTACAACCAGCGGAAATTTACAGGTCATTTTAGAAAACCCAGCTTGTAAAGGTTGCGGAGTCCCTACCCCTAAAGTCCCCGTGGCGATCGGCTGGCGATCGCTATTTTGAATCAGAACTTCCGTCCCAGGATGGAGATATCTTTCTTGACTCTGAATACAAGGGTCTCCAGGTTCCGTAAACAGTATTTCTACATAACCCGTTAATTTCCCAGGTTGTGACTGGATTGATTCTCCTGGGTTCATCACATTTTTGGGACCCGGTGTAGAAAGAGGTATGAACCCGACTAAAAGTCCCCCTACCGCAAAAACTCCCACCGTTCGTAAAATAGACAAGTTAACCGTCTTCATAAAGTTGGCATTGATAGCTTTTTGTTTTGATGTTAATAAACAGATGCCTTTTTGGGAAATTTTTTCCTAAATCTAATCCAGCCTCTGAAGGCATTACAGGGCTGTGGGCTTGGTCATCAATTCAGTCAGGCCTCTATTTTTTATCTTCCGTGATTTCCTTAATTTTTTCATCTTTCTCAGGGGGGATTTTATAAAAAATATCGGCCATTTCTTGAGAGTCTAGCGGCTCTAAATCCTTCTGAACTTAAAGAGTCCTCTGGAATAAATCTTTTAACCCCCTCTTCTGAAGGGAGGTTAGGGGGAGCAAATCGGTACTTTGGAAGAGGTCTAGTGGTTATAAATGTTTGGCTTTTAAAATTAACCACAATATTTCTTCATAAATTTCCTAAGCTAAACCCCATTGATTGAGATTAAATTTAGGTTAAATTAACCTAAATTTGTCTCCTAAAAATAGGTTTTTTTGGGGGTTATAGAAATTGGGTTTTTAGCGCTTTTTTTCGATTTAGACGAGTTCCGGGAGTTAGTCTAGGGCAAAAAAGCCGAAATCAAAGCGATCGCGATCACTACTCAACCGTGATAGGGATTATTCATCCTGGTGATAGGAGTCCGTTCCATTTTCAAAAAAACTGGAGAAGATCTAAAGAGTAGAACCTCAAAGCCGAATCCGACCGCCCCCTTGGGAAACCTAAACCCCTTGTGGAGCAGTCAATAGATTGAGAGCCATCCGGGTTGGCCCGATAAGAGGCTGTAATGTCCATGCAAGTGCTGACTTAGCACCCGCTCGTAACAACAGAGGAAACCAGATGAATGTATTAGATTATACCATACAGCATCTAATTCGCATGACTTGGATAGAGCTTTCTGAAAAAGCGACCCCACAAAGCGATCTCTCTAAGGTTCAAAATCGTTCACACCGGCAATTTTTCCAGCCCTTAGGTCCACTCAAGCAGTGGCTTGATCGCCTAGAAATTCGCGATCGCCAAATGGCTCATAACTTGTGTAAACTCATTCCCTCTCAATGTCCCTTTGAACGGGATATCAAAATCTGTGGTCGCGTCTTATTTCACATTCCGCCCTTATGTAAACTCAACCCATTTTATGAGCAGTTTGTAGGGCTACGCTTCCGCGCATTATGTTATTTAGCCGATGAATGTGGTGAGGACGTCACCGTCTACTGTTAAACAACATCCGTTTTTTCGCCCTCACTTATCTCAACCCAACCCGTCCTACTTTCGGCGGAGTTGCGATCGCTTTTTCAACCCTTTTAACCGTTCCTGGAGAACAGCAAGATTCGGTTCACTGCCCCCATAACGCCAACTCACATAAGCGTGAGAAATCTCATCGACTGCGGATGAGTCAGTCTCGGGTTGATGTTGGTGCAACTCTCGCGCATACTCGAACGGGGTTTGTGCCGGATGTTTGCGATATCCTTGGCGTCCTAACGTATCCAGCATTTGCTGATACAGTCGTTCCACTGGGGGCATTTTTGCCAAGAACCGACGATAGCGCCACTGTCGGAAACCGTCCCAAGCTAACCAAACGAGAAATGCCAAACCCGTCAGTAAGATGGAACCGGCCAAGAGTCCCACCCAGCCTCGGCTAAACAGCCGCAATAGCCAGACAATACTCCCCACCAGCCAACCGCCGAGGATAGAAAACACCGCTTGCAGAAATCCCGTCACCGGAGAAGGTAGCCACCCTGCAACCCATCGCCACAACATCCGCAACACGCTAAAGGGCTGATATTCTTGAATGGATGGGGGAATGATTTCATGACCGGGAATCGGGTCAAAGGCAAACCACCCATATTCGGGAAAATAGACCTCCGTCATGGCATAGGCGTCAGTATTACGAACCACATAGAGTCCGGTAAAGGGATTAAACTCTCCCGGTGCAAACCCCACGACTAACCGGGAGGGAATCCCAATAGAACGCAACATCACGGTATAGACGGTGGAGAAGTGGTCCGGATAGCCCCCCTGTTGCTGGAACAGAAAGGTCTCAACCAAATCATCCTCGGGTCCTAAAAAAGGCAGACCAAAGGGGTCGTTGGGAATGCTGTAGTTTTGTTTGAGATATTGAGCCAGGTAGAGGGCTTGTTCATAAGGAGAGGTTACCGGATTGGGTGCCCCTGCTAAAATTTCCTCCGTCTGTTGGCGCACGCGATCGCTGATTTCTGGAGGGACTTGCAGGTAAGAATTGCGAATCGCCTGGGAATAGGTTGTGGGGGCTTGAGAAAGGGCGCTGCGATCGCGATAGGGGACTTCTGAAATCACCGTGTAAGTCAGTCCTTCCACCAAACCCAAGGGCGATCGCAGACTGCCTTCGGTATCGAAGGTTACCTGGTCCGTTGGAAAATAAAGCGATTTCGGCTCATATAGGGCCGGAATAATATTCGGTAAATCCGAAACTGCCGTATAGCTTTGAACGATTTCCTGAGTTCTCCCCAGTCGGGTCCGGTCAATGGGAACATTAAATTGATAGGACCAACTGGGACGGCGTAGGGTGGTCGCCTCTTCATTGCGACCGATTTCCCAACCTTGGCCGGTATAGCGGTCAAACGCCAAGACGCGCCAAAATCCCTCCGCTTGCGATCGCACCCGCATCACGACTTTGGGTGTCATTTCGCCCCGGAGATTTTGGTTCATCCGGTTATTGAACCCATAATAAAAGGTTTCATCAATCTCTCCAGGTCCATCAGTGCCATCCCCCCCGGTGCCATCTCCTTCGCCGTTGTCATAGCCCGGATTGACAATTTGACGGCCATCTAAATCTCCGGGAATTTCAATGGGAGAACTCACGGGAAAGGTTTGTAATTGATAGCCGGGAAAGCGCGGCATCACAGCAAAAATCACCAGTCCGATCGCCAGAACCAGACTAAACAGGAAACCGTAAAAACCTAGTTGAGAATAGTTGATTTTCTTTTTTTTCCGGGGTCCGGTGGGACGTTTCTCCGGTTTCAGTCCCAAGCGCGATCGATAATCGAAGACCAACGTCGGCAAGGCGATCGCCAAAAAGATTAATAATAACGGCGCAAAAGCTAAGGTTTGGCTGACAGTTCCCGCTACCCCCAACAGGATCAATCCGATCACCATCGAATAGCCCAAATCCGAGCGCCGAGGGAGGTCAAAACTATGGAGAACCTGAACTTGAATCAGCAGTTCAGCCAGAACCACACGGGTATCGTTGAGTGCCTCAATTAAGCGCCCAAAAAAAGCACCGAGGGCGACGAGCATCCCAATCGCCAGCAAAAATTTAACGGCAATATTGCGATCGCGGCGGCGATACCAACTCCAGGTGGCTCCCAGAATGCTCAAGGGGACTGCCCAAAGGCTCATCGTCGTCCCTGCCGCCACATCCGTTGCAATAATCCCGACGATTACAAGGGCCTGCACCAGCACCCGCAGGATCGCCGAGTCCTCCGGAGTCGGAGGTTTGCTCGCCTCGATTTGCTGTCGGATCCTCCGCCAGATGGGAATAAGGGACAGATGCCGAATCCCTGACGAGTTAAACATAGTGATGAAGGATAAAAGAGCAAAAGAGTGTCTTTCTTCCTTCCTAATTTACTCTATAGAGCGAATGAATGCTGCCGTTGCCGGTTCTACTAGGAGAGACGGACAACAAAGGTCAGGGCGTTATGGTATTCGTTATGGAAGCGGACTTCTAATACATAGGAGCAGTCTGGTTGTGGCTCAAACAGTTCAACGTGCAAACATCCGGCATTGGGACGAGAGGTGGTAGATTGAGCCTCACCGCCGCGCAGTTGCAAGGTCCCACCGGAAGGGAATTCGCCCCGAACTCTCAGACAGCCTAGAGATTGAGTTGGTTTAGAGGGGTCGTGATTTGGTTTCCCAACACATTCCACTCGAATGCTCAACATTCCGGCACTGGTGAGCCATTGTCGTTCCACTGGCCCTCCCGAGGCACTGACACTTAAGGTCAGGGTCCCCATAATTTCTCGGGCCGCCAGTAAGCAAAGCACCATTTGCTGATCCGCACTGGCCCCTTCGTAGGTGCGGGGAAAATCAACGGTTCCACTTGCCAGGGGATTAATCGCCTCTGCACTCGACCCTCGGGTTGGAGACATCGCCAGGGCCCATCCGGCTAACTGATGGAGTTGAGGACGGCGATCGGGAAATAATCCTTCTACAGCACGGACTAATTTAGCGCCATCTTGCAAAGAAGATTGGATCAAAACCCGGCATTCTTCTAAAAGTTGGGTGAGTACAGTCGCCGGGAGAGTAACAGGCAAACTCAACAAGGGCAACTGGGTCAACCAATCGAAAGCAGGAACTTTTTTCTCTTCCGGAAAATCTAAATAGTCAGGTTCATAATCCAACAGCTCATTTTCCCAGGGAAACAGGGGGGGATGATGTTGAATTTCAGTTTCCAGTCGGCGTTTCACAAGTGTGTAAAAACGGTCTTGCACGGCAGGTATCTCTCCTGGTTTAAGTGGTCGCTCTCCGTTGAGACTCACTCCCTCGTCCAGTTCGGTAAACCCTGCTTCCGATTCACCCTCGATTGAGGGCGATCGCTCGATTGATTCAAATGATTCAGAATCGAGAGGGTCTAAGTTATTCTGAGCTAAAGGGTTGTCTAAGTCTGCTTCCGGAGGTGTTTCCGGACTGGTTAGCTTTTCCATTTGCGGCATCGAGTCTGGCTGAGAGAGTTGGAACAGCCACCCGAGAATTCGCTCTTGAATAGCCTCTGAGTTGGCAAGGTTGTTAAAAACTTGCTCGTCCCTATCCATGTCTTACCCCCCTATTCATCTGTAGATGCATTATTTCCGGAATCGCGCTCGTTGCGAAGATGCCATGCGGCTTCTAGTAGTCTAAACCACCGTTTCTGCACTTGGTTCACTGTACATTCTAAGTCTTTGGCAATGTCTGAATCCTTCGCGCCTTGTTGCTTTAATTGGAGTAATTTCCGTTGTGGAGCTTCTAGGCTGTCTTGAAATTGTTGCCACCGTTCCGGGGTTAACCCTAAGTTTCGCTCTAAATCGGCTTCTAACCATTCATGGACCAGTTCCCAGCGGTGAGAGAGAGCAAATCGAATCAAATGATATTTAAAGCGCTGCTGTAAGTAATCCCGCTGCCTGGGAGTCACGCCTAAAATTTCTTCGATTTCATTGGTGGGTAAATCTTGCAATCGCAAAATAAAATAGTCCGCACAGTCGTTTTGTCCTCTCTCTTGCAAGTAAGCCAGCACTTCTTTGATGACGGTTTCGCGCAAGGAATCATCAGCAGGTTCTAGATCGCGATCGACCATCGCATTTCGCACTTGCTGCACCGAGGAGTCATTCCAGGTTTGGTCTGAGTCTAGGGATGACCCTTCAGCAGCCTGTTCCATATCGACGGTTGTTTCTGGCGGTTGCTGTTGGGAAAAGGTTTGTGCTCGCAAGATCAGCAGTTGTTGCGATCGCCCTCCCGATAGCGGAATCCGCCGTTTAGCATACCGTTCGGTAAATGCCATATATTCCGACAGTTCTAACAAGGTGGTTGGGGAAAAGGTTCCCTCCAGTTGCGCTTCTCGTCGAAAGGCATTTAAGGATTCCACATAAAATCCCTGCAGAAAATCTTCGATCAAGTTCAACCGAGCTTGATAACTCGACTGGATTTGAGGCGGCGTGATATAGCGATAAACCATCGCACTGAGGGTACTGTGTAATTCCACTCTCCCCCCTCGCGCCCCAAAATTATAATAAAAGAGACATTGCTGTAAGCGATGCCGAGATAAGGTCACTCTCCATTTTTCTTCTTCTCCTGATGCTTTAATTCTTTGACTTTCTTGGCAAATCCGGTTAACTTCTGCCGCAATGCGATCGGCGACTTCCCGGCATTTTTGGTCAGAAGAACGGGTATTTTGCTGGAGTTCTGTAAATAGAAGTTGAAAAATATCTTCTTCCACGCTCCCCTCGATTTTTCCCATCATGGTGGTTTTGTTAAGTATCAACCCCCTAGTCCAGCTAGGGATGACTACAGCTAAACTTAAATGGATGATAGAAAGCTCGACCTATTTAACAATGAATTTAGATCGACAAGTTCAGCTTCTGATTGACAATGCACCCCAAGATGGTCAAACTCCTGGTATCGTGGCTGCGATCGCGCCAGCGTTGAAGCAACTGGCTTTGCAATTGCGCCATTCCCAGTATTATATCCTGCAAACTCTTAATCAACGTTGGATGGTGACGGCGTTACGCAATCGCGCTCAACCGGATCTTGAGAAACAGGTAATTTATGCTTTTCCTTCAGTTAAGGACGCCAGCAACGGTGCTTATGCTCCCAAAGATTCACAAGCAGTCGCTGTGCCGGTCCCGGTCATTCATATTTTATTTCAGATGGTGGCAATTGATACCCTCGATAGTGTGGTTTTTTTTGAAAAATCAGGAGATGTTTCCGCCGGGACGGAGGTCCGCCGTCAGGACCTTCAAACCCTGATTCAAGCTCAGTTACAACAACATTTGCAACCCCAGACCAATCCCCTTAAATTTCGCCCGGTCCCGCCGGATATTGCCTAATTCCGATCCGGGGAGAGTCCCGGTTTAGTTAGGTTAGCCCTTTTGGAGGAACTCTCCCCTGAACAGTCTGGAGAAATAGCTAGATGGCAAAGGGTTAGTCCGGCTCACCGGGATGGTAAGGGCGATCGGATTTGCCCTTGTCGGTCGGGTTTTCTGTCTTTTTCGCACTCTGTTAACCCGGCAACCGCTTTGTTAAATCGGTTGTCGGGTGAATATTTCCACCCCATTGATGGATCTATTCCACAAAAACGCTCCCGGTTCATTCGCTCAAGGGCCTAAGCACTAGACCCTTGTTGGCAAATTCCCTCCTTTATTGCTGGGTTTCGGTGCCACTGCCGCAGCAGAGGTCCCGAAATGGCAGAGGAAAATTGGGCAACTTGATGAGCAACTTGAATGGCGATCGCAATTTCCGGAGCAAGGGTTAAGCGCGATCGCGTCCGTGGAAGACTAGAGCCATCAACTGCGATCGTCTCAGAACCCTTAACACCCTCAACGGACCGTTAACGGTTCATCCTCGGTACGATTTCGCTACATAAGGATCCAACTGACCGGCTGAACGCTCATTGCTAATACAAGCGACTCAGGACATAATCCGCTAACTTTACCAAGGCTTGATGACATTCGCCTGGGGGCAGCCCATCTAAGTGCTTGACCGCATCCCGAGCATGGAAAGCGGCCAATTCCCTGGCGCGAGGGATGCCATTGGAGTCTTTAATCAAGGCGATCGCCTCGGCTAAATCCTCCTCTTCGGCAAACTCCCGCTCTATTAAAACCTCTAAATAGGGTTTTTCTTCCAACGCATATAATGTCGGTGCCGTCAGATTGCCACTGCTGAGGTCCGAACCCGCATTTTTTCCTAAAACATCTGTTGAACCCGTGAAGTCTAAGATATCATCCACAATTTGAAACGCTAGACCAATCTGGCGTCCATATTGATAGAAGTTTTCGGCCAATTCGGCATCTACCTCACTTAATATACCCGCCGCTTTAGAACTGTTGGCAATTAAGGAGGCGGTTTTATAGTAGCTTTTTTCTAGGTAAGCTTCAATTCCTAAACTGCTGTCAAATCGATTCAGCCCTTGCTGAATCTCTCCCTCGGCTAGATTCATAATCACTTCCGAGAGCAATTTGACCACTTCTAAGTTATCTAAATTGGCTAAATACCAGCTCGATTGAGCAAACAGGAAATCCCCAGCTAACACCGCAACACGATTGCCAAATCGACTATGAACCGTCGGCACTCCTCGGCGGAGTTCCGATTCGTCCACGACATCATCGTGGACTAAGCTGGCAGTGTGGATCATTTCCGTGATTTCTGCTAATCGTCGATGACGAGGGGTGATCTCTCCATCGGGTGACAAGGCCCGCGAGAGCAACAGCACGATTGCTGGCCTCATCCGTTTTCCCTTGGCCCCAAAAAGGTACTCCGCCGCAGCGAACAAAATGGGGTGACGGGCACCAACTAGCTGTTTCAGGTTCTCGGTTAACAACCGCAGGTCTGCTTCAACCGGGGAAAATAGGGAGGTGGTTGAGGTCATGGATAGGCCGACTCAGACGTAAAGTTACGAAATTTTACATATATTCTAAGCGAAGCCTCTCCCGATCCGACACTTTTCTTGTAAAAATATCCTGAAAAGCTCATCGGACCGAGATCTTGGCTTCTTTTTAAAGAATTGTTAAATAAAGTTGAGGAAACCCTGGAAAACTTGACCCGCTTGTGTTAGGGTAGAAAGTAAGAATTTAAAGATTCACTCCGTAGGCGTAGCGACGCTACCCAGTTTGGTTTGGCTCCCTGCACCCATCAAGTCATAGATTGTTAGCTAGGTGACTGATTTTAAGAATCAGAACTTCTCCTAGGTGACTTGGGGCTTGGGATATGGATTGGGTAAATGGATGAGAAAAAAACCCAGAGTGGGTTACGTTCAGTAAACCCCAGGCGGGTGGCTTTCAGTCTGGATTTTCTTTGATGCTCGCTTCTTGTTTTTCGTTCGCTCCCAAGCCGTTGATTGCGTTGGGAAAGCAAGGAGTAGCCAGAACCCCGAAAAACCTAGAGTGGGTTTTTCTCGGTCACCGCAAGACCGATGGCATGGGGTTTGGCATTCACCACTCCCATTCACACTGTTTCATTGGCTCGGGATCCGTGGGATCCTTAGAAAACCCAGAACGATAGAGATCTTTTGGAAGGGATGTATTTCCAGCTTTGAAGGTTACAGCGGTAACTAGAGGGGTTTGGGAAATCCTCTATAGGTCCTCAAGATTAAGAAAAGGGTTTTCACCGAGCGGCTATATGGGTCTGACCAGGCCCGTGCCAGTATTTTGAAGCAAATTCTGCTTGAAAGTGCTGACAGAATTCCTATGACTATTTTCGTTGACGACTCTTACGCTTTCATTTCTGGCCGTACTATGACTTACACTGATATGCCTTTGATTATTCCGGTTCTGGCAACAGGTTATTTGTTAACCATTTATTTGCTCTTGAGTTTGGCAGGGCGACACGCGAAAGGGTCAAGTTCAAGACCCTGAAGCAGTGTTCCTGCTCCGATTCAGATGCAGGAGAACTATTTCGGTAGCAGAGCGATCGCCTTCAAACGAAGTGGCGATCGCTTTCGACTCCAGTGATTCGTCACAAATTCCCTCGCCCCCCTTAAAATAACCGGACCTGGGGCGATCGCCTCACCGAGAGGTCGTTACACACCAGAACCTAGAAGCCAGAACCCCAAAATTTATCAACCAAGGCGACCCCAACCCAATCTCCATCGGGCAACAGGTCGCCTTGATGCTCAGCGCAATTTGGAACAGCCTGTTGCTCAAGGTTCGACCGGCAAAGGCTGACCTTCTAAGACAGGTAAACACACCTTGGACACCACGGGAGTACATCCGAGCAAGTGCACCGCCCGTTGAGCAAACTCTTGAGCACAACCACTCACCGTAAATCGAGTCGGGAGTGCCGGACGAGTCTCGCGTAACCCTAACATCTCCAACTCCCGGGCCGCCGCTGCCACCACATGAACAGCCGGATCCACCAACTGAACCGAACTCGGCAAAATACTCTTGAAAACAGGAGCTAACAGGGGATAGTGAGTACAGCCATAAACCAACGTATCGATTTGCTGCTCTTGTAGAGGAGCCAAATATTCCCGGGCCACCTCCATCGTGTAAGGGTCATTAATCAGGTTGCCTTCAATTAAAGGGACGAACTCGGGACAACCCACTTGCCAAACCCTCGACTCTGGATTCATTTCTTGAATCGCACGGCGATAGGCATTACTTGCCGCCGTTGCCGGGGTCGCAATCACCCCAATCCGGCGACCTTGACTGACCGCTGCCCGAGCACCGGGTAAAATTACGCCCAACATCGGCACTGGAAACTCCGCTTGCACCATTTCCAGAGCGAGAGCGGAACTGGTATTGCAGGCCATAATGACCATTTTGACATTTTCCGTCATCATCCAGTGGAGAATCTCGCGCACAAATTGGACAATTTCGGCTTGAGAGCGAGTGCCATAAGGAAGACGAGCGGTATCCCCAAAATAAAGAATGGATTCCTGGGGAAGTTGGCGGTAGAGTTCTCGCAAGACAGTCAGGCCCCCCAGACCACTGTCAAAAACCCCTATTCTCGGTCGTTGGTTGTTGCCATCAGATCCAGGGGTATAGGGTGGGGAACCCGCAATGGAACTGGAGAGATAGTCAGAGCCAGTATTGCGGACAAACCCATCGCTTTGTCCTGGACAATCGTCATGCAAGGGACGCAGGTCAGACTCAAAAAAGTTAGACACGGGTGGTTGATTTGCTTCAAGTGTATGGGTTAGAAATCAGCAGTCAGGAGCCAAAATTCGGGAATCTTTCAGAAAGATTTCCCATTTTGAGGCGGACTAGGGATTTTGCAGGTATTGTAGAATACCCTGGACGATCGCCTGAGCTAATTGAGTCCGGTAAGCGGCATTGGCCAGCCGAGGGGCATCTTCTGCACCTGTGACAAACCCGACTTCCAGTAAAACTGCAGGCATGGAGGTATGGCGCAAGACATAGAATCGCGATTGCCGCACCCGGCGATCGCGAGCGCCAGTCCCTTGCAACAGGCTATTATGAATCGTTTGAGCTAGACGCTGACCACTGGAATAATAATAAGTCTCAATGCCATTCACATCCGGGCGACTCATATCAATCGCATTGGCGTGAATGCTAACAAAAATATCTGCATTGACCCGGTTGGCCAGTTGAACCCGAGGCGCTAAATCGATTTCCCGGTCATCCTGACGAGTCATCACAATTTGGACGCCATTTTGTTCTAAAAGTCTTGCCACCTGGTTGGAAATGTCCATGACGATTTCCTTTTCTTGGATTCCCCCAATGCCAACGGCACCGGGGTCTCCGCCGCCATGTCCCGCATCGATGACCACCACTCGTCTGCCATCTCGCGATCGCATCGGCGAGGGGGCGGGATAACTCATCGGTGCCGGGGCGGTGGGAATCGAGGTGCTGGAGTTCGGGACCGCTGCCATGTTACCCGACCGTTGTAGGGTAACCGAGAGCAATTGTGGACTGGGTTGGGTCAGGGGTCCAATCCTTACCCCGGCTGCGGGTTGGACCAGAATTGCCACAGTTTGGGGGTCTTCTTGCTGCAACTTCACCCATAAAAAAGCACCCCGATTCGTAGACTGAGGAGGTTGGACCCCATTGCCTAACTGGGCTGAGGGAATGACGATGCGATAAGCCCCTGAAGCCCGGTCCCATTCGCTGGTGTAGGTGAACGGTTGATTGGATTTGATTAAAATTTGGGACCCATCTTGTTGTAGTTCGATGCCTTCAATGGTGACTCGGCGATCGCTCGTGGGATTCTGCGCCATTGCGACAGACCCAGGCCCGACCCCAGAACCTTGAGGACCGGGCAGAACCACCACCCCACCTAGGTTGCTGGCGGTGACCTGCCAATTGGAGTTAGTATCCGATAAGACGAATGTCACGCGCACTCCCGGAGTTGACCCGTCTAGGGGTCGGACACTCATGCGAGCCACCCCGTGGCGATCGAGCATTTGGTCTCGTGACCCCATGTTGGGCGAGATGGTGGCCCCGGGGATATCTACATATAAGGAGCGATCGCTACTCCGCTCCATTTTGACTTGCGGCTGTCCCCCTCGGGTCCGGATAAAAAATCCATCCGGGGTCACCTGAACATTTTCGATTTGAACTCCGCTGCCGGATTGAGCCGGTGGTGCAGTTGCCCCCACTCCAGTTGATGCGGCACCAATTCGTTCAGGGGTGGGTAAGTCCACGGTCCATTCCGTGGGAGTGATTCCCCGGAACTGGACCTGTTGCGGATCTAGGGTATAACCCGGGCTTAATTCAATGACTAATCGGGTGATGTTTGCCTCAAATTGTCCCACCCGAATGGACTGAAATCCTGGACTGCCAAGGGGCTGAGTGACCGTGGAGCGATCCAGGGTAGTCCCGGGCAAATCAATCACCAGGCGTGTGGGATTGGCGATTAATTGCGCTGTGGGTTGAACCCCCCCGGCAGTGGTAAAATGCAGTCGGTTTTGATCTGTATCAAAACGCCAATATTCCAGCCTAGCCGCTTGCGCGGGAGCGGATAATAGTAACACGGCAGTTGCCGTTGGGAGTAGCCAAGAAAATATTTGCGGTTTCACCCAATTTCTCATAATGTTGTGTTGCAGATAGTACAGCCATAGCGGTTCACAGGGGCTTGGATGGCCCAGTCGCCATCGGCACCCTCCCAAGGGTTATAAGCCTTAGTTTATTAACATAATCTTAAGACTGGCTTGAACCATATCATGTTCTCATCGGGAAAGGTGGAAGTTTTGTCCCCATCAAGCGTAACCTACCCTTTTCTCTGATTTTTTTAAAAGACTCGCTGAAGGACCCGTGCAGGCTCAACCTGGGCAATTGTTGAGGGAGCCTACACCCCCATATTTTTCTTCCTGAGTCAACCCGATTGGGACAGGGCTAGAATCTCAACTACATCTCCTGAGTCAGTTATTATATCTAGCTGAGCGGGAGATGCAAACCATTCTCATGGGTTTTAAGAATTCCTCCGCCGGAGTAGGTCTGGATTGATGGAAGGGGTTAACTCATGGCACTTTTGGAACGCCTCCACCAAAAAGTTCAAGGGTCAAGGACTTTTAGGCGGTAACGCTTTGCACCCTGACCCGTTTTGGAACCCTCAGAAATAGCCCACTTTTTGAGGGGGGATGTCCTACTGGGAATTGAACACCCATTCGCGATCGCGCCCTTCCCAGGTTTCCAACATTTTTCAGGGAACTAACCTACTTCTCCGGATGCACCATTGCCTGAGTGCAAATTGCGTCCCTCCCTCGGAGCTACTCCGATAGGGACCCAGAGCGAAGATATCCCGAAAACTCGCCACTTTTGCTTAAAATAGTGATAGCTGTTCTTTGATGAATCCACTCTATTTTTTTCAAGTGTGGGAATGCTGTGGCTTTAGCTAAACGAATAGTTGAGAAGTTTAGCGGTTCAAAATAAGATCTCAGGTTTTAATTCCCCCTGTTCCATCTTTTAGATGCCCTAACCCTGGATTAGGTTCACAAAGGGGAACGTTTCCGAATGATGCAAGAGGTCTATACCCATAAAAGCAATGTTTTGGGTCTCGATCCGCTCGGGGATCTCAACTTCAGCCAAACCCCGTTTGTCTGTGCCGTTTTTAGGGTGCTGTAAAACTAATTCATGCATTTCTCTTGCTCTTTTCAACCTTGCCAGATTGTCTGTCTTGAACATCACCAAACTTGCCTCTATGCAGAAGTGATTCAAATTTTGGCAACTCGTTCGATGTTATGGTTGCGACCCCTGATGTTGGCCGGGGGTCCCGTCCTGACCCGTCCACCCTTTCCCGATGAATGCCGGGAACTGTATGATCTACGCGAAGGGGCGGATTTGGTTTGGCCTCAAAGTTTATTCCGCTTGGCTTTAGATACGGAAGTGATTCCTTTATTGATGGAACTCCAAAGTTTTCCTCCTCCAGAACCCGGGTTTTCGCAGATCGCCCACGATCGCCTCAGAGCATTTGTTCAACAAGTTTGGCAAGCTCACCCTGAAGCATTTGAGGGCTGTTAGCAGTCGTCTTCCACTCCTGCACCCGCTTTTATTATTGATACCGAATTCCCGCATCTTTCATGCGGTGAATCCCCTCTATTATTCTCTCTTCCGTTACAGTTAACGCAATTCTAAAAAACCCTTCCCCTGCCGCACCATATCCGTTCCCCGGTGGGACGATAATTCCGCATTTTTCTAAGAGCAAGGTGACAAACTCAGCCGAAGAATATCCCGGCGGAACCGGAGTCCAGACATATAAGGTCGCTTTCGGGGGTGAAATCGGCCACCCTAGAGATTGTAACCCTTGGATTAAGATATCTCGGCGATTTTGATACACAGCAATCACCGATTGCAGTTCTTCTTCTGTGGTGGAAAACCCGGCGATCGCAGCCCTTTGAATCGCCTTAAACACTCCCGAATCTACATTCGATTTCACCTGCCGTAATCCTTGAATTCCTTTGGCATTCCCCACAGCAAAGCCAATGCGCCATCCGGTCATATTATAGGCTTTCGACAAACTGTGGAATTCTAGGGTGACATCCTTGGCACCGGGTACTTCTAAGACGCTGGGGGGTTTATAGCCGTCGTAAGCCATTTCTGCATAAGCATGATCGTGGCATAACAAGATGTCATGTTTGCGACAAAAAGCCACTAATTTTTCAAAAAATTCTAAAGAGGCGATCGCCCCAGTGGGATTGCTAGGATAATTAATCCACAATAATTTTGTCTGCCGCGCCACCTCTTCTGGAATCGCCTCTAAATCCGGTAAAAATCCCCGTTCTGGTGTCAGCGGCATGGTATAGGGTTCGCCACCGGCAAACAGGGTCGAGGAACGATAAACCGGGTAACCCGGGTCCGGAATTAAGGTATAGTCTCCCGGTTCCACAAAGGCTAAAAAGGTATTATGAATCGCTTCTTTTGAGCCAATTGAAGAGACAATTTCTTGGTCTGGGTCTAATCCTTTCACCCCAAACCGTTTCTCCATCCACTGCACCGCTGCTTCCCGGAACTCCTGCGTTCCCTGATACGGGGGATAGTTATGGGTTGCGGGATCCTCGATCGCCTCATGCATAGCCTGAAGAATATGTGCAGGCGTCGGTTTGTCCGGATCGCCGACTCCCATATTAATGATGTCAATCCCTTGGGCGATGAGTTCGTTGCGCTTGCGGTCAATCTCCGCAAATAGATAGGGAGGAATTTTCTCTAAACGTTTGGCAAACTGCATGACGACGTGACAACCCGATCCAGGTCAGCATAAAAAACCTGAAGACAGTTTACCGCACTTTTTGATCCCTTAAAGTTTCTTTTTTACCGGGGGAAACCCATCCCGTCAGACAGGGACCTGAGCAATCGGTTGGCGGGTCTAATGCACCCCGATTCAGGGGTTGCAACCGATTGAAGGCTGTTTTTGAGTTGGGGGTTGGTTTTGGAGGCGATCGCGTTGGATGTTTTAGCGACTTGCGACTAATTGAATGCGACCTGCATCCATTTCTGCCATTAATAATTCCAGGGCTTCATAATCTACATCATCGATATAACCAAGGCGGCTTAACTCAGAGTTGATACCATTTTCGATATCTGGAGTTAGCTGCTTGATATAGAGCGCTTTCTCTACCAGTTGACGAATCACGGCGGTACCTCGCAGGGGGGCGATCGGGAGAATTCGATACATCTGTCATTGTCCGCTTAATCTTGACCGGATCGAGTGATAAGATGCGGCCTTTGTTGGTGATTTCGATCGCATCAAAAGTGGATAGTCTGTGATATTCATATCCAGGACCCAATTTTCCTGGACTTGTGGAAATTACTGAGGCGATTGAGTATAATTTAATACCTTTTAGACATTCTTAATGAAAACTTTATAAAACCTCGATTAAATAAAAAGATTCTACGAAACCACTCCCCTTCTATAGGAGATTTTTAGGAACCTAGACTAGAGTATAAAAACAAGATGTTAAATTTACCAAAAATAGACTTCAGTCGAGGTTAAACAAATGCTTACTAATGTTGCCAGTCCCGAAATTAGCTTCGTTCGGTTACAGGGTGAATTCAATGCCTCGAATGCTGCTGCACTTCAAACTCAACTGACCTCAGTCGTGCAGTCTTCGATCCCTTCTACGGTTCTGGTGGATATGGAAAATGTGAATTTTCTGGATAGTGCGGGTCTGATGGCGTTAGTTTCAGCGATGAGTCTGGCTCACCGGCTCAACCGCCGTTTTAGTTTATGTGGCGTCTCTCCCTCGATTCGGATTATTTTTGAAATTACTCAACTTGATCGGGTATTTGAGCTATTTGAAACTCGGGCGGAATTTGAAGCCGTTTTGAATTAAAATCCTTTTTGAACTGTTAAACGTATATTTAGCTTTGATTCGATTAACTTAAGGATGTCTAAAAGCGCTATTTCAATAGGGGCAAATTCCCGGAATGCATGAAAACCTGGGGGTTTGTCCTTTGTCCTTTGGATTGTTGAATACTCATCGCTCAACCCCCAACAACCAATGACCAATGACCAATAACCAATGACCAATAACCAATAACCCATTCATCCTTCCCGACAACCGTATAAAATAAAGAGGCTCGAATGGCGCATCCGTATGGACTGGATGTGACTGGGCCCTGATGAAGGGCATCGAGAACCCTTAGAAAGTAGAGAGTTGCCGTGTCAGTTGCAGTAGAGAAACTCCTCACCCCAGACATATTACAACCCGCTCGTTATCTGGGTAATGAGTTGGGGGCGGTGCATAAACCTTGGGACAGTGCCGCTGTGCGTTGGGTGCTCACTTATCCAGAAGTCTATGAGGTAGGAGCCTCCAATTTAGGGCATCTGATTCTATACAATATTTTGAATGCCCAACCGCGACAGCTTTGCGATCGCTCCTATTTACCCGGTGCGGACCTGGTTTTGAAGCTGCGAAATACTCAGACTCCGTTATTTTCCGTGGAGTCCAAGCGATCGCTGCCGGAATTTGACATCCTCGGATTCAGTCTCAGTTATGAACTGGGGGCCACCAATATCTTAGAAATGTTGGACCTAGGGGGCATTCCCCTCACCGCCCAAGAGCGTTCTAGTCCAGGTCCCTGGAACGTGGAAACCGGAAGCTGGCCCCTAGTTTTTGCTGGGGGCCAAACTGCCACCTCTAATCCAGAACCCTACGCGGAGTTTTTTGACTTTATCGCCCTCGGTGATGGGGAAGAACTCCTGCCGGAAATTGGGTTAGTGCTTGAAGAAGGCAAAGCTGCGGGATTGACTCGGGAAGAATTACTGTTTGATTTAGCCCAAGTTCCGGGGGTGTACGTTCCCCAGTTCTACGATATGGCGGAGGATGGATCCGTGCATCCCAACCGTCCCGGGGTACCGAAACGGGTCTTGCGCCGAGTTGCCACCCCGATTCCCGCCTATTCCATCGGGTTAGTGCCTTATGTGGAAACGGTGCACGATCGCCTGACAATGGAAATTCGCCGAGGATGCACTCGCGGTTGTCGGTTCTGTCAACCGGGAATGCTCACCCGTCCTGCCCGCGATGTGGATCCAGACCAGGTAATCGAGGCGATCGAAGCCGGAATGAGGGCCACCGGCTATAACGAATTTTCCCTGTTGTCCCTGAGTTGTTCCGACTATCTCGCCTTGCCTGCGGTGGGAATGGAAATTAAAAACCGACTCAAGGACCAAAATATTTCCCTGTCCCTGCCGTCGCAACGGGTCGATCGCTTTGATGAAAATATTGCCAATATCCTCGGGGGCACCCGCACCAGTGGGTTGACTTTTGCCCCCGAAGCAGGAACGCAGCGGATGCGGGATATCATTAATAAAGGACTGACCAACGAAGAATTGTGGCGGGGCATTAAAACCGCTTACGAACAGGGCTGGAATAAAGTCAAACTTTATTTTATGATCGGCTTACCTGGAGAAACCGACGCGGATGTTCTCGGAATTGCCGAAACCGTCCATTGGCTCCAGCAAGAATGTCGTACCCTAGGAGGGAAGCGGTTAGAGGTCACGTTGACCATTTCTAACTTTACGCCGAAACCCCATACTCCGTTCCAATGGCATTCTGTCTCCACGGCTGAATTTTTGCGGAAGCAAGACTTGCTTCGCCAGGAATTTCGCCGGATGCGAGGGGTAAAGGCCAATTTTACGGATGTGCGGATTTCGGCGATGGAAGATTTTGTGGGCCGTGGCGATCGCCGGTTAGCGCCAGTGGTGCGTCGGGCTTGGGAACTGGGTGCTGGGATGGATTCTTGGTGGGAGAGTTTGGACCGGGCTTTTGGAGCCTGGACCCAGGCGATCGCTGAATCTGATTTAAGCTGGAAATACCGGCAAGTCGAAAGTGGCGAATGGAACGTCATGGACGGCACTGGCACCGACTTAGACGCTCGTCTCGATGCTCCTCTGCCCTGGGATGTCCTAGATACCGGAATTGATAAAAACTGGTTGAAAGAAGATCTCAAGCTGGCACTGGCAGCGGCAACGGTTCCCGACTGTTCTTTTGAGGGTTGCTCCCATTGTGGGGTCTGTGGTGTTGACTTTGGTCACAATATCGTTGTTGCACCCCTGCCGATTCCTGCATTTGCCGGTCACTTTTCGCCTAACATCGATCGCGTCCAACGATTGCGTCTGTGGATGGGTAAAATGGGTGACATGGCACTGGTCAGCCATCTGGATTTACTCCGATTATTCGATCGCGCCGTCCGTCGAGCGGATTTACCGATCTCCTTCACTGGAGGATATCATCCGGGACCTCGAATTTCACCGGCGAACGCCCTCACCCTGGGTTACACCTCGGAAAGCGAAATCGTAGATTTTGAACTGACTGAACTCATGGATCCCGAGGAATTCCGGGAAAGGTTGAGTGCTCAACTTCCGGCAGACCTGCCGATTCATCGGATTGAGTCGGTGGCGGTGAAAGCGCCTTCGGCGAGTCAACTCCTGGACCAAGCGGAGTATATCCTGCGATTGGGGTTAACCCCCTCGTCAGATCCGGAGGTCGCTTTGCAAGGGTCAGACTGGCAGCAGTGGATCTCGGAAATCCTGGCTGCTGAGGAAATTGAATGGGAACATACGACCAAAAGAGGGAAAATCAAATGGGTGAATCTGCGCGATCGCCTCTTTGAATTGGAACAAGTTGAAGTGTCAGCCGATGCCTTGACTTGCACCCTCCGCGTTCTTGGCAGTTGCCGTCACGACGGGACCCTATTACGTCCTACCCATATCCTCTATATGTTTGAAAGGATGGCAAAACGGGAGTTTGAGTTGTTGCACGCTCACCGAAAACAGTTAATTTTGGCTGAAATCTGAAATTTATTTACCGCTATCCTAGATTCTGCTAAGATATAACCCGATGGCCCAACCCATCGCTACCTGAAGCTACATAAACTCAGTCTTTGAGAAAGTTTAGGGTTTCCTGCCTTAAACTCGTCCAAATTGAGTCAGCAGAGGGTAGAAAGTCGAGGGGCCTTTTAAAAGAGCCATCGTCATAGAGAGCATTCGATCAAGACAAACAGCCAAGGGACCTTTAAAACGGGTCAAGTTTTGAGAAAGCAACAGAGACAGAGCCGGTCGCTGTTCTCCTGTCGGACCCTTATGTTGTGATACCCCTTTCTGGCTAAGTGCGAAGCCGTTCAGGGTAAATTTGTCAAGATTAATTTCCAACTTTCTGTTCTCTATACAGTCACTACAGTGTCAAAGGGGCAATCATCACCTCGGTAGTTGTGGCTGGACAAACCGTAGAGAGGCGAAATTTAGCAGTTCTACGACCTTCTTCCACACCAGATGCCAAGCACGAGATGCTGGCAATCATTCCCTGCCGCCAAAACTTTCAGAATTTAGATGTATTCTTTGCCAGTTCCATAAGAGGGATTGGATACCCAATCTTTTGCCAGAGGGAATCCAAAGTATTCTACGAATGTAGTCGGGATACCCTTTTCATCGTAGCTATTGATTCGATCGCTTCGGTCACGGGCTTTTCAGCAATAGCTCTAGCTTGGACCCAACGAGGGATATCAAAGATTAATTTTCCGCCCTAGTGGGTCGGTTCAGTATTAGATAAACAGGACAAAAAACTGGGTTTGATGCCCAAAGCAATTCGCTTTCGCCAGCATAAATTTTGTCAAGAACCCTTGTTGTCTTCCCTCTACTGTCCCGACACCCTAGAAAATCAAGTTTCGTTTTTTCTATAGCTACATAGGAAGCGGTCATCGGTCGTACTGGGCTTTTGATGCCACGAGCGAACCCAGTAAACGTAGAGACTCCATTAAAGGTCTCTGTTGGTGATAGCTCATAGCCAAGTTTTGAGGAAATTGAATGTCGAAGCAAATTATTATCGCAGAGCAGTATAGAATTGCTGCTGTTTTTTCTGAAGATCAGATTCAGGAACTCGTCGTCGCCACCGGAACGCATCAAGTCAGTGATATCTATCTCGGAGTAGTGGAAAACGTCCTACCGGGGATAGATGCAGCCTTTGTTAACATCGGCGATCCGGACCGCAATGGATTTATTCACGTTACTGACCTTGGACCGTTACGCTTAAAACGCTCGTCTGGAGCCATTACGGAACTGTTGTCACCCCAACAAAAAGTTCTGGTCCAAGTCATGAAGGAACCGACGGGAAATAAGGGCCCCCGTCTGACTGGGAATATTACTCTTCCTGGTCGCTATCTGGTCCTAATGCCGTTCGGTCGTGGGGTGAATCTCTCTCGCCGGATCCGCACAGAAGCGGAACGGAATCGACTCCGAGCCTTAGCTATTTTAATTAAGCCAGCAGGGATGGGACTGTTAGTCCGCACGGAAGCTGAAGGGGTCGGGGAAGAGGCGATTTTAGAAGATTTAGAGTTTCTCCAAAAACAGTGGGAGGATGTGCAACGGGAAGCGGCGACAATTCGTCCTCCGGCACTGTTGAATCGAGATGATGATTTTATTCAGCGCGTGCTTCGGGATATGTACAGCGCTGATGTGAATCGGATTGTGGTTGATGCCAGCACTGGGGTGAAGCGCGTCAAGCAACAGTTGATGAGTTGGAATGAGGGTAAGACGCCGCCAGGGGTGTTAATTGATGAACACCGCGAGCGCACTCCGATTTTGGAATATTTCCGGGTAAATGCGGCGATTCGCGAAGCGCTGAAACCGAGGGTGGATTTACCGTCTGGGGGTTACATTATTATTGAGCCGACAGAAGCGCTGACGGTGATTGATGTTAAC
Organism: Laspinema palackyanum D2c; assembly: GCF_025370875.1. Classification (NCBI taxonomy): domain Bacteria; kingdom Bacillati; phylum Cyanobacteriota; class Cyanophyceae; order Oscillatoriales; family Laspinemataceae; genus Laspinema; species Laspinema palackyanum. The sequence continues at coordinate 20,052 of NZ_JAMXFD010000018.1, read as the reverse complement.
TCGGGTTCGTTTACGCGATCGGCGACTTCCCGGGAAACGGTGTTATGGACCAACTGTGAAGCGGCAACGGAAATCGCCCGTCAATTGCGGTTACGGAATATCGCTGGGGTGATTATTGTCGATTTTATTGATATGGACTCCCGTCGCGACCAATTGCAGGTTCTGGAGCATTTCAATAAGGCCCTGAAAGCGGATAAAAATCGACCGCAAATTGCTCAACTCTCGGAGTTGGGGTTGGTTGAACTGACCCGCAAGCGCCAAGGTCAGAATGTGTATGAATTGTTTAGTCGCTCTTGTCCGACTTGTGGAGGGTCAGGACATCATGTGCATCTGCCGGGAGAAGGAGACAGTCCGATTGAACCGAGTCAGCCGATTCTCCCCGATGTGAGCGATCGCCTGGTGGTCCCCTCGCCAGTTAAGGAAACTCGCGTCCCGGAACCCACTGTCCGCGATATCCCCGATTATGAGGCAACGACAGAAGTCTCGGAGTTGGATCTGCTCAATCATCCCAGCTATCAAGAATTGGGTCCAGGAGGCCCTCGCCGTCGCCGTCGTCGTCGCTTAGATGGGGGTGAAGGGGAAGCAACCGAGGAAACAGCGGTAAAAACTCCTGCTGCGGTTCGCAGTATCTCGCCGATCCTACCGGGGAGTCGAGAACCGAAACCGGAATGGACGGAACCGGAACCTTACGTGGCTGCTCCTGCGTATGCGCTGACGAATGACCGAGATTTGCGATCGTCGAAGGAGGATCGTCCCGATCGCTCGGAACGGGGTCGCCGGATCCGCGATTATGACAAGGTGAACGAACCGGCAGAGGTGATTCACGTCGAAATGACGCCGGAAGAGCAAGATGTCTATGCGCTGATGGGGATTTCTCCGTTGATCCTCCGGGAAGATGAGGTGAAACCTCCCAAATCAGCCGTGATCTCCGTGACGGAACCGGGAGAGTCGGTTTCTTCTTTCTCGGAACCGAGTTTTGACGATGAAGAACCGATCGCAGAGGCGGATGTAGAGGAGGAGTCTCCCGAGGAGGAGTCTCCCGAGGAGAATTTTGCTCCAGTTCATCAGGCAGAGGCTGAACCAGATGCTGATGATGATGAAGACATTTCCGCATCCTATGAGGAAGACAATGAGGATAATTCGGCTGGAGTCGCCATTCGTCGTCGCCGTCGTCGTTCTTCTGCCTCCGACAGTTAGTTCGGTTTGATTCAATATTGTCCTTGGAGAGTCTTTCCACTTCTCCAAGGACAATCTTTTTGTTTATACCTACGCTTTAGCCCGCAGGCTAAAGCCTGGGGCTATACGGACAAAGCCCGCCTGCGCGGGCTAGTCTATAAAAATGACTTTTGATACCGGGATTTGGTATTAATAAATATTGTTTGAATCTGAATAATTGTTTACCCCCAAAAAAATCGTGCCGTTAAATGTGCCGCAACAACTTAGTCTCTGGGATGTCTCAGATAACAGCAAAAATCCCAATAAAACACCCCCAAATGACAGAATTGCCGGGGTGGATGAAGTGGGACGGGGTTGTTTATTTGGTCCGGTGGTTGCAGGCGCGGTGATTTTATCTGATGAGGCGGCTACACTGTTGAAGGCAGCCGGGGTAACGGATAGTAAGAAATTGTCTCATAACCAACGCTGTCGGTTAGCAAAACTAATCCGGGAGGAGGCAGTCGCCTATGCAATTGGCATGGCATCGGTCCAAGAAATCGATCGCCTGAATATTTTACAAGCCTCTCTATTAGCGATGAAACGGTCCGTTAATAAACTGCAAGTTAAACCGGAGTTTTGTTTAATTGACGGCAATCAACGCATTCCTAATTTAGGAATTCCCCAACAAACGATGATTAAAGGAGATAGCAATTCGTTAGTGATTGCCGCTGCCAGTATTTTGGCAAAAGTCTGGCGGGATGATTTAATTGTGCGCTTGGCGAAGAAATATCCGGAGTATGATTTGACCAGTAATAAAGGTTATGGTACGGCGAAACATACTCAGGCATTGCAACAGTATGGGGTTTCGCGGCAACATAGGCGATCGTTTGCACCTTGTCGGATAGGGGGAATTTGAAGGGTTCGGTTTTATGGGGATTGGCGTTTTTCTGTTTTGCGTTTTTCTATTTCTGCGATCGGTAACAGTAAAGTCTCCTCAATCTCCTCCCGCACCTCCCTGGAAACATAGCAATCACTGTTGAGGCAGTCTAAAATCAACTCATTGGCATTACAATACCACTCCAATAATTGTGCTTCTTCAAAAGAAGTGATATTATATTCATTGACATTTGTAATTTCAATGATTTCCATCATACTGTTGATTTCCATTTTTTTTGACCAAGATTCCCATACACCTAAAATATACTCTCTCTCTATAAAACCCAGCAAAATCTTGGTTCTTATAGGTATTTCTGATGCCGAAGAAGCTAAGTGTTGACAAAAACTGGAACCTATATTTTGGGTTGGGGTTGGTGAAAATTTTAATAAAAAAAGCCTATTTGCAGATACATTTATAATTAAAAATTTATTATTTGAGTAATTAAATAAATTAAATAGCTTTGATATAGGATCTTTACCACAAGAATAAAAGGATTTAATTAAGTGCAACCTATCGTAACAATCCCAGGGATAGCATAATAAACCCGGGTGATTATTTACCCTATCTAGAATCTGTTTTAATCGGTCGTAACGGTCAATCAGATGATTGGCCTCATGTTTCATTAAAAGCAACAGTGTATCTGCAAGAGACGACATACCTGCTGCTAAGAGAAAGACTTCACGCCACTGTTTATCAGTAAGGTGGCTGACTAACTTTTGCAATGCTTCCTCTGAGGATTGTTGATTAATAATAATTTCTCGGGCCGTGAAATATTCATGAAAGGTGAGATGAGAAAATGAATAAATCCCTTTAGCCCGTTCGATGAGCAACCCGTGTTGCGCTTCAATTGAGCGCAATACTACCTCACTGTCCAGTTGTAGGGCTTCTTCATCTGTATTGGCACCAGGTAAATTGCGAATGTATTCTGTGATGTAGCGTTCGGCTTCTTTTTTCTTAAAGAAATAGTCTCCAGCTTCAAAGGTGGTTAAAGCAATTTTGCTGAGTAAATCTTCCTTGCGCTGGGGTGATAGCTTTTTATAAACCTGGTCTCGATAAATTCCCCGTTTAGCATCCCATTTTTTCAAGAGCACATCCAGACCTTCTTTATAAAGTTCGGAGCGATTCGCGGGAAAGTCTCCGGTTTCTTCAAAGGTCAAACAGAGCAGGGTCAGCAGGAGGGGACTGGTGGCAAGCTCGTGGATTCTTGGGGATTTTTCCAGATTGTTTATAAAGGTTTCAGGTTTTACAGCTTTATTCTTAAACCACTTGTTCGCAAAATTAGAAATTTGGGTATTGTCAAAATCGGCGATTTCAACTTCTGTAAAGGGTTCAAACGTATATTCACGGGCTGCAATCCGGCAGGTTATTACAAAATGGTTATCCCGAAACTGAGTAGAAAAATGGCGAATTTCGTTTACAACCCGGTGACTATCTTCTTCCCGAACTTCGTCCAATCCATCCAGTAAGACTAAAGCCTGACCCTGGTGGATAATTTCGGACAAAGATACGCCATAATTAGGAGATTGAATGATGTAGTTGAGCAAGCTGGGTTGGTTTACTGCTTCAGAAAAATCTTTAAGGGTGATAAAAATTGGGATGCGATTTCCCAGAAATTTGCGATTCAGGCATTGAATTGCTAAATATTTCAAAAATGTGGTTTTTCCAGCTCCTGGTTTACCCAAGATTATAAGTTTAGAATATTTGGCGATCGCCTCTAATCCAGGCACTCGTTCTTCTATAATTTTCCCCCGTGCAAAACGTTCAAAATCCTCAGAATTACAGTGTTGCAATAAATCGGGAATTCCTTTACGTCTGCGCCCGGTAATGGTTTCCAAAATATTGACGTGGGTGTAGATATCATCTAACCCGATCGGGTGGGTCATATCCAGGACTCGCATGGTGCCGCATTCGTTTTGAATATAGGCGCGGACCATTTCCCGTGCCTGTTGCACCAGGAACTCGATATCGATCGCAGGGTTAGAAGGATCGGGAATTGTAGAAGCCGGAGAGTTCTGATAGTTTTTAATCAGGATATCGTGTAATTGTCGGGCTTTCCCTGGCCCCTTACCGCTAATGCTGAACGCGCGATAGACTCCTGTCATTCGAGTTCGGAAAGCATTAGGAGTGATATGGAGAGTCTCTGCAATTTCCTGTTCATTCTTATTGCTACTATAGCGTTCGACAAACGCCTCTTGCTGTTCCTCCGTCAAGTTATAATACTGTGCCCGTTGAGTCAGAAAGTCACGAGGTAGAGGTTGCATGGGCAAATTTCTCCATCACTTTAAACCCAGTCTAGCAAAGACTTTCTGCCAAAGTCTACCTTGATGTCAGGCAATGTCAGGGAATGTCAGTCTAAGTTTGAGAGATAACTCTCAAGTTGAGTTGCGACAGTGGAGATATCCAACTGATAAGGAAATGGCAATGCATATCAACTTAGTTAACTTGGCCCTATCTCTCGTTGTCCAGAAGTCGGGCGAGATAGTCTTGGAATTACTGCTTAAGAAGTTTTGGGAGTGGGTGCTTAGAGATGAGAATCTAAAGCGTCTATCCACTGCTATCAAACTCAAAATTCTGGTGCTTTATCTCGACTGGCTTCTGCACAAGTCGAAACCTGAAGAATGGGAGGAGTAAATTTGGCTACTCCATAGAAAAAACCCGCGTTGAGATTTCGATGAACTCAGATGCGCGGGTTTTTTCTAGCCTTTAAGTTTATGCTTCTGGAATTCCTAGCAATTCGCCAGTTCCTTCAATGACTTCACCAATTTGATAGGCAGAAATTGCCTGGGATTCAAACCATTGAATAGTTTTTTCGGCTTGATTGGCTGGCACAACTACTACATAACCGATGCCCATATTAAAGGTATTAAACATTTCCGGTAAGGTGACATTTCCTACCTCTGCTAACCAGTTAAAAATGGGCAGAATCGGCCAACTGTTGGGGTCAATTTGGATGGATAATCCTTCCGGTAAACAACGGGGGAGGTTTTCTGGTAATCCACCTCCGGTAATATGCGCCATGCCGTGAATTTCTATTCCGGCTTTTCGGGCGGCTAATACAGGTTTAACGTAAAGTTGGGTGGGGGTGAGCAAGACTTCGCCGACGGATGCGTTGAGTTGTTCCGGTTTGTCTTGCCAATCGATGTTGCGATCGCTCACAATCTTTCTAACTAAACTAAATCCATTACTATGCACTCCGGAACTCGCCAGCCCGATCGCCACATCTCCCACTTGGATTTGCTGACCCGTGAGCAGTTCGCTTTTTTCCACGACTCCCACACAAAATCCCGCTAAATCATATTCCCCCGGTTGATAAAATCCGGGCATTTCTGCGGTTTCTCCCCCTAACAATGCACAACCAGATTGTTTACATCCATCGGTAATTCCTTGGACTACGTTCGCCAGTTGTTCTTGATTGAGTTTTCCCGTAGCTAAATAATCTAAAAAGAATAGGGGTTCGGCACCAGAAGTTAAAACATCATTCACACACATCGCTACTAAGTCAATGCCAACCGTATCGTGGCGATCGAGCAACATGGCGAGTTTGAGTTTCGTTCCCACTCCATCGGTCCCGGAGACGAGGATGGGTTGTTGATATCCCGTGGGTAACTCGAAATAACCGCTAAATCCACCAATCCCCCCAAGGACTTCCGGTCGATGGGTCCCTGTAACCATATTCCGAATTTTCTGGACAAAGGCTCGACCCGCCTCAACATCCACGCCTGCTTCTCGATAATCCATGTATCAACCCATCTGAACGGCTATTTCCACCTTGGCTATTTTACAGGGGAGGTAGGACCAATGGATCGCGGGAGACAGGATGTTTTTACCCAATCCCGTTGTCAAAGTCTATCAAAACCCACAGGCTGAAGCCTGGGGCTACACTTACAAAGCCCGCCTGCGCGGGCTAAGAGCGAAAACCGACTTTTACCAACCGGATTTGGTATTACTCTTCAGCCTGCGGAGGCAGGCTTCGTCCGTATAGCCCCAGGCTTCAGCCTGTGGGTTTTTACGTGGCAATTGAACAAAGCGCAAATTTTGTTTTTTGAATGTAAAGTTTTGATAAAGTATTCTTTCCCGCAGATAAATCCGAAATCCTGATTTTATCTAGGTTTTAGTAGGATAGCCCCAGTTTGGCAATTGTAAAGTTTTAATAAGGTTACACTGTTTTAATCGCCCATACCGATCCCGAATCCCAAACCTTCGTGATACTCTGTTGCAGTTCAACACACCAAACCGAAAACGTATCGACTATGAGATAGGGTTGCTCAAGCTCCAAAATAGGGGCTGCATTGGGTCTATCCAAGGGCCTAACCCCACTCATGATTGTTCTTTATCAGTTCCTCACAGCAAAATATATGAAGCAAAGATTTTGGTGGACAACGGTTGTGCTGCTTACGACCGCCTGCGGGACAACCTCAACCAGTCATGCTGAACCGAATAGACCCGTCAATTTGAACTCGGATCCAGACCAAATCCAGGTCAGTCCTTGGTCCGAAGTCATCACCAAGATTCAACCCCATGAAATCACGGGGAAACCCGCAGCTACCCTCTATGTCAGAAATATTCCCGTCTTGACCTTTATCGAGTCTGGAGACATGAGTGGGGATTCCAATTCGGAGACTGAGATGGGGTCCGCAGGATCGGGACTGAAGGCTAAGGGTTTGAAGGGGTTAAGCAGTCTGGGATCCAAAGCCATCGCCCAGAGTCCGATTCAGGCCCAGAATCCCAGGGATCCCGTATCGAGAGCAGAGGCGATCGCCGCCAGCTTGAATCAGTTACGAGAAAGTAACGCCACACCGGAAATTACCCTGGAATGGAATGGGGAATTGGACGAGGAAGGATACCCCATCCGTGACGAATATCTAATCAAAGTCAATGGCATGGACCTGGTGGCGATCGACGAGCAAACCCGCCTACCAGACACCACCAACGACTTAGCACAAGACGCCATTCAGGCCACAAACCGACTCCGCCGCCTGATTGCCAGCGCACCGGCGATCGCCGAAATTGCCAATCGCCCCCAACCCAGACCGGAACCGGAACCGCCAACGCTACAAGCTGTCACCCCGGAATATCTTCAATACCAAATCAATGGGATGGCCTCCTGGTATGGCCCAGGATTTCATGGTCGAACGAGTGCCAGTGGGGAAATCTTTGACGAAAATGCGTTAACTGCGGCCCATCTGTATTTGCCCTTTGGGACCCAAGTCCGGGTAACCAATCTGGATAACGGGAGCTCTGTGGTCGTCAGAATCAACGATCGCGGACCTTATACCGGAGGACGCATTATCGACGTTTCAGCCGCAGCAGCGCGGAATCTGGGCATGATCAACAGTGGCGTTGCACAGGTGCGTCTGGAGATTTTAGGGTCCTCTACCAGCTCATCTGCGGAGTGATAGGGGGCTAGAAACCGGGTTTCTGCCTAGATTTTGGTTCAGTGCCATAGATTTGGTCGAGAAACCCGGTTTCTGACTCTAGGTAGGGGGCTAGAAACCGGGTTTCTGCCTAAATTTTGGTTCAGTGTCATAGATTTTTGAAAGAAACCCGGTTTCTGAGACTGGGTGACTTCCGCCTGTATCCTTTCCTGGGATAAACTACTCTGCAAATGAGTATGTTTGGTAAGGATTTGGGGGTTGTGGTGCGCCTGTTTACAACGGTTGTGGCGTTGCGCTGTTACTTAGAACTACAGTCTGAGGGTCAGACTGTGGGTTTGGTGCCGACGATGGGAGCCTTGCACGCGGGGCATCTGAGTTTAATTGAACGGGCTAGAGCGACCAATGATATTGTTGTCGTTAGTATTTTTGTCAATCCGCTGCAATTTGGTCCGAATGAGGATTTGCAGCGATATCCTCGGAGGTTAGAGGGCGATCGCCTCCTGTGTGAACAAGCAGGAGTGGATGTCATCTTTGCGCCAACTCCGGAGGAGATGGGAATTGGGGAAGGGACAGAGCATTCTGTAACTCAAGTGGTCCCTCCAGAGTCGATGATGTCCGGGTTATGTGGCCGATCGCGTCCCGGACACTTTCAGGGAGTCGCGACCATTGTTACCAAACTCTTCAATGTGGTACAACCGGACCGGGCTTATTTTGGGCGAAAAGATGCCCAGCAACTGGCGATTTTACAGCGGATGGTTGGGGATTTGAACCTGCCGGTAGAAATTGTCCCCTGTGAGATTGTTCGAGAGCCTTCGGGATTGGCAATGAGTTCTCGAAATCAGTACCTCAGCGAGGAAGAAAAAACTCGTGCATCGGTGCTGTATCGTAGCTTACAAAAAGCTCAGAAAGTTTTTCTCCGGGGGGAAGTGACTCGTCAGGTTATAATTGCTGCGGTTCAAGCCGAAGTACGCTTAGAACCGGACCTTAACCTAGAGTATTGTGAATTGGTAGAACCGACAAGTCTTAAACCGATTGAACAGATAGAATCTGCGGGATTAGTGGCGATCGCTGCGAAGATTGGCAACACCCGCTTAATTGATAACATTATCCTGAAAGACCGCAAACCGATTGTAGCCATAGACGGTCCTGCGGGTGCAGGGAAATCGACCGTCGCCCGTCGCGTGGCGAAACAACTGGGATTGATGTATTTAGATACAGGGGCGATGTATCGGGCGATCACTTGGTTGGTTCAGGAAAAAGGGATTGCTTTTGACGATGAACCGGCGATCGCCGAAGTCGTCAGTCGGGCCACAATCGAACTGATTGAGACCAGTGAGGACCCGGCGATTCCCACCCAAGTTTATGTGGATGGATTTAACGTGACTGAGGCGATTAGAACTCAAGCGGTTACGGCCAATGTTTCCCAAGTTTCTAGCTTGAAAAGCGTGCGACTTCATTTAGTCAAGCAGCAGCAGCAGTTTGGAGAACGGGGTGGGGTCGTGGCAGAAGGGCGAGATATTGGCACTCATGTTTTCCCGGATGCGGAGTTAAAAATCTTTTTAACCGCTTCCGTGGGGGAACGGGCGCGGCGACGTCAACAAGACCTGACAAATGTAGGGGAAGAAGGGATTACCCTAGAACAGCTTGAAGGCCAAATTGCCCTGCGCGATCGCCTCGATAGCACTCGCCAAATTTCCCCCTTGACAAAAGCCGCGAATGCGATTGAAATTGATACAGACCATCGGACTATCGATGAAGTCATCGGTGAAATTGTCAAACATTATGCAACAATCGTCAGCGCTAAATTTGAAGAATCAGCAGAAGGAATTGGCAGAATAATAGACTAAAGTCTAAGAAATTGGAGAAGCTCACTCCTGAGCATTTTTATAGGTTTAGGGTGGGTGAAGAACCCTGATTTTTTGGAGGAAAGGGTTGAGGCGGAAATATTTTTCTGGCTCAACCCACCGACTGCTGATTGACCCTGAATTAATGTTTTGGGCTAGGTCAATCCCAGACACCGGATTCAATCGGTTTTGTTGATTTAGCCATGTCTAAATAATTGTGACGGGACCATTAATCCTATTGTCAGACTGCTGCCAGAGGTGGTATAGCACTCTAAAGTCAGGAGTGAAAGACCCGGCATATTATCCGCAATTTATTAGGGAAGCAAAAATTTTTAGCTGAGTTTCTTTCTCAATCAGGGTGAAGGAAAACGTTAAAAATTTGAGGGTAAATCTACTAAAGCATCACGAGATAATTCGCCAAATAGGGCGGGAGAAATAAGCGTGGACGAACTGAATCCGTTTTTTTCAAAATCGATGGTGTTAATGGCGGCGAGCACGGCGATTATTACGATTATTATCGGCACATTTCTGCCGACCCTGATATTATCTGGAGGAATCGTCGAAGCCAGCAGCAATTCCCCAGAGATCGTATTAGCATCTCTCGGTGTTCAGGAAGCGATGAGAGTTCGACTGGAGGGGTTCACCAAAGCGATCGCCCAAAAGCAAACCGACAAGGAAAAACGGTTTACCTTCGCCGTTACCCCTGAGTTTGAAGGGAAAACATTCTATGAAGTGGCCTTAGATGACAGTGAAAAGGCGATCGCCCTCACCTTTGATGATGGTCCTTGGCCCATTTATACTGAACAAGTCCTAGATATTCTTAAAGAAGAGGACATTAAAGCCACCTTTTTTTTGATTGGTCAACACTTAAAAAACCATCCGGCAATTGCCCAAAAAGTAGTCGAAGCCGGTCATGCTTTGGGCAACCATACTTGGAGTCATCACTATCATAATGTCCCGCGAGAAGTGGCCGCCAGAGAAATCGAAGATACTGCTGCACTGATTCATGAAGTAACCGGATTTAAAACCAAGTGGTTTCGGCCTCCGGGAGGCGTCCTCACTAATGGATTGAACGACTATGCCCATAGTCAAAATTATGCCGTGGCGATGTGGTCCTCTGACGCCCGAGAGTCTTTCTTTTCTATTTCCGGAGCATTAGTAAACAACGTTCTGAGTAGCGCTAAACCTGGAGGAATTGTCCTATTACATGATGGCGGTGGCGATCGCTCGGCTACGGTGCAAGCTTTACCCATTATTATCACTAAACTCAAAGAACGGGGATATAAGTTTGTTACTTTACCAGAACTGTTAGAACTTTACGAACAGCACAAGCAAACAAGTATTGCTGAAAACTCTCCCAATCCGACACCTGTCGCGGACGGGATTGAGTAGACTCTCATCAAATAGGTGAGAATTTTTGTTGAAGCAAAACTCACCTATTTTGACTGGGTTTTACCGAATTGGCGAGCACAGAGTTCCACTTCATCTGCTGGAACTGATGGATTAGTTTTTAAATAATCTTGGACCCAGTTACAAGCATAAGTCAACGGGTCAATATTGAGGAGGCGATCGAGATGCCAAATCGTCATCACTTGCTCATCGGCGACCGAGATTAAAATGGGCCGAGTCGGATGAAAAGCCACTGCCCGAATTCCCGCCTGATGACCTGTCAAAGTTGTGAGTAAAACCCCCTCTCGGGTCCAAATTTTAATGGTTTCATCAATACTACTGGTGGCAATTAAAGATCCATCTGGACTAAAATCAATTCCCCAAACTGCTGCTGTATGTCCGGTCAAGGTTTTGATTAAGGTTCCATCTTTTTGCCAGAGTTTAGCGGTCATATCGCCACTCCCCGAAGCAATCATTTCCCCATCGGGACTAAAGGTAACTTTCCAAACTGCCGCATCATGACCGTTTAGGGTTTTTAAAAGTTGACCGGATGGGTTCCAGAGTCGAATCGTGGAATCGTTACTCGCCGAGGCCAAAAGTTGACCATCGGGGCTAAATTCAACACTCCAAGTGGGGGCGGTATGTCCCGTTAACGGTTTTATAAAACCCTGTTTGCGACTCCATAACCAAATGACTCCATTGGCATCTCCGGCAGCAATTCTTTCACCGTCAAAGTCCCAATCAACCGATAATAAAGCCGCATTTGCATTATCAAAACTCTGTAAAAGTGTTCCATCTAATTTCCAAATTTTGAGGGTTTTATCTTCGCTAACTGATGCGATTATTTCCTGGGTTGGATGAAAATCAATGTTGACAACAGCAGCCGTGTGGCCTTCTACCGTTCGTAACTTTGTCCCATCGAGTTGCCAAAGATGGAAGGCTTTATCACTACCGGATGTACCAATGACCTTGCCATCGGCACTTAATGATAATCCCCTAACTAACCCATTTAATGCATATAACTGTTGTTGAAAAATGCTTTTAGTTTTCCAAAGAATTGCCACATTATCTGCACCCGCCGAGGCAATTTCCTCGCCATCGGGACTAAAGGCTAACCCCCAAATTGCGGCATCATGACCTTGCAGGGTGGAAATTAATGAGCCATCCCGTTTCCAAAGTTTCAGGGTTTTATCCCAGCTTACCGAAGCTAAAATGCTGCTATCTGGACTAAATCTCAGTTCTTTAACCGTGGCCTCATGGGCTTTTACCGTATGGAGGAGGGTTCCTTCTCGGGTCCAAATATTAATCATTCCATCCACAGTACCGGATGCCAAAAGGGTATTATCTGGACTAAAGGCGATCGCATAAATTGGGCCTGGATGTCCAATTAATTCCCGGAGTTTAGTCCCATCAGCATTCCATAACTGAATAGTATTATCAATTTTACCGGCTGCAACGATTTGACCATCAGGACTAAATGCCATAGCCCGAATTCCTGTAGTGTCGCCTTCAAATCGTCTCACTAATTCACCCTGAGAATTCCAGGCTTCTACCGTACTATCAGACCCCCCAGAAATAACCTGCTCACCATCGGGACTAAAGTCAAGACTCCAAATTCCTGAAGTATTCGCCTGAACTGAACTTAATAACGTCCCATTTCGCTTCCAAATTTTAACCGTTTTATCATCTCCAGATGAGGCTATAAATTTTCCATTGGGACTAAATTTTACCACTCGAACTACAGCTTGATGTCCTGTTAAGGTCTTAATCAAGGTGCCATCTCTCTTCCAAAGTTTGAGAGTTCCATCCACCCCAGCCGTCACAATTTCCTGACCATCAGGACTATAATCCACTGCTAAAACCGCTGCGGTATGACCCGTGAGCCGATTAGATTCCTGAATGCTTAAAATTACTTGCCAAAGGGCGGCATCAATGTTTTTTTCCAGTGCTGAATCGAGATTTTTAAACTGTTTTGAGCGTTCTTTTCCTTTGATAGCTTGGAGGAGGGAATTAAAACTTTTATTCGAGGCAAACAAGGCTTCTGACGATAACGTAATGGCTCGGAGTTCGCTAATGGCTGTTTGTTGATATTGCTGATAGGCGAAAACGCCCAAACTGCTGGCGATTATCATTGCCACACTGACAATTCCTAAGAGAAGATTTTGTCGCTTTAAGTGGCGCTGTTCTAATTCTAGGCGCGCTTCTACTTCTTGGAGTCGTTCTGCTTCTAAAGTTCTTTGAGTTTCTTGGCGGTCTAATTCTTGCGAAGCCGCGAGAAATTGATAATCCAAATTACTTAGACTTTTTCCCTGGGACCAATCGAGAATATCCCGTAAGGCTTTTCCCCGCAATAGCCAGGATTTATCCTGATATCCTGAGACAATCCAAGCATCGATCGCCTGGGAATAGGGTCGAAGATTTGCCAGTTGGTTGGCGACCCAATCAAAATTAAAAATTTTCTGATAAATGGGATTTTTAATCTGGAGAATGCCCTCTCGTTTTTCGATTAATCCGGTTAAAATTAATTCCGTTTGTTCTGGACTGTCATCTGCTGCAATTTGTGCAAATCCCAAAGAGGTTTTATCTTCTTCGGAGTGAAGAAGAATTTTTTGATAGAGTCCCAGCAACCGCCCAACTCGCTGTTCACTATAAAGCAGGCGATCGCAAATAGTTTTAAAATGTTCTGGCTCATCATTGCCTTTCCAGTTTTCAATCAGATTCGTCTCGACTAAACTATTAATAAAACCCGGAGTTAATTCTAGGTAATTGTCCCGGGATTGGCTGGCAATCATTTGACAGAGTTTTTGAGTTAAAAAGGGTTGACCCCCGGTCCAATACAGAATCTGCTTTAAAGCCAGTTGAGGATTAGCAAATTGCAGTGATAATCCAGCCAGTAAGGGTGAAGTTTCTTGGAATTCAAATCCCGATAATTCAATCCCTTTTCCAATATTAAAAGGAGTACGACTCCCATCAGAAATCAAATCAGCCGGGGTCGCTAGTCCAAATAAAGCAAAGGCTAACCGGCGATAATCTTCATTATCGGCGCGGCGGTTATAACAGGTCCGAATTAGGGCAAAAAAATCATCGGTTGAAAAATTTAAACTGAGAACACTATCAATTTCATCAATAAAAATTACAATGGGGTCAGAAACTTGAGCCAGCAGTACGGTTTCTAAAAAATCACTTAAGCGATTGACATAAGAGGAATGAGAGCGCTCTCGCCACCAACTTAACACATTAACCTGTAGTCGAAATGCCTTGGTCAACAACCCCACCATCGACCCATACCACTGTTCTGGGGTAACTTCTTGAGTGCCGATGGCAGTGACATCAATTACCCCACAGCGAATCCCAATCGATTGTAAGTGATGAGTCGTTTGCACCCGCAAACTTGATTTGCCCATTTGTCGCGCATTAAACACATAGCAAAATTCCCCTTTTACCAATTCATGAAATAATGTTTCATCCGCTTGTCGGCGCACATAAGTGGGAGCATTAAAGGGCAAACTTCCCCCAACTTGATAAGCAAATTCCGAATTTTGGACAACTGGCATGGGCGTATTAATTAAGGGAAAAAATAGCTCGGAGTTTTATTGGTTTAAGGTAAAATTTTCAATTCAATTCAATTAAAAGAAAAAAGAAAATCTTTAAACCTTTCTTTTCTCTCTCAAAATTAGTCATTCAAAAATCTGTAAAAATAACTGTGATAAAGCAGACAACTGGGGACGGATAGTTGATTTTCAAATTTAATTAATCCCAATCCCTGCAATTTAAAAGCTGGGGTCGGGTGCAATTCTACGCCAGTTTGGGTCAAAATCACCGATTTCCAGGCATCCTTGAGGTCGGGATGCTGCTCTAAATAGGCCAATTGTTGTCGTAAATGACTCTCAAAGATACTGTCGGGAGTCGTGATAGTTTCGCTCAAGCCTTCTAGGGTGACGGTTTCCTGGCTTAAGTGAAAAAAGGCTAATTGGGTTAAGTAGGGATGGCCTCCGAGAAGGGCGATCGCGCGTTCGGCATAGCGTTCCGGGGGGGTTAATCCATAACGCACCGCTAACTCCGTAACCTGTTCTAAAGTAAAGGCGGATAAACTAATTAACAACCCAACATTAAAGGGCGATTGATGCAGGGTTAAAGGCAAAAAAACATCGGTGGAATAGATGATGACTAACCGGAGTTTTTGCCAGAGTTCACTCCCCTGGGTACTATGACGCGATCGCTCATACCAAGCACGGAGCAGTCCAAAAAAATCTGTGGCAATCTTAGGATAGCTAAATACTAAATTCACTTCATCCAAAACGAGCAATAGCGGACTTTCAGCAGCAGGCAGCAAATAGCTTTCAAAATAATCATTGCAACTATAGCTGCTGCCAAACATGGGATTCCAAAACTCTTCCAAGCGGTTCGGTAACCCCAAACTGCGGCTGACCATCACACACAACCATTGCAAGAAAACTGTTAAACTTTCAAAAACACCACTATCGGCCAGTTGCAAACTGACGATCGCCATGCGAAACCCACTTTCTTCTGCTGGAGTGAATCCCCGCACCACTAAAGAGGTTTTGCCAAATTGTCGAGGCGCTCGAATCCGAATTAAGGCCCCTGGTTGCAAACTCTCTGCCTTGAGAAGCTGTTCCGCCGGGGATCGATAGATGTAGAATGGGGAATCTACCGCTAACTGCCCCTTGAGGGGGGTCCTGAGTAAACCCCTTAAAGCGGCCATTGATGCCTCGGGGTCTGGCTCCTGGCTAATATAGTCCTCTTTTTGGAGAAAAAGGCCAAATGCGGTGAAGTAGTCGGCTAAAGTGACAGAATCCACCGGCTTTTGGCGATGCCTGACTTTTGTCAGAGTTTTGGTACTCAGTCCCGTGAGATCGCTTAACTCTTCCAAGGTGTAGGGGTGTCCACCATGATCCCGTGCGGCTGACAAATGCTCTGCCGCTTGTAAGCGTTGAGCACCCTGAGAGCTGAGAATAACCCCTCTTCTACGTTTTTGACCTGTTGTTTGTTCCAATGGGCTGTCAGGAGAAACCACACTTAATACTTTTTAACCCAATTCAAAGTGGTTGATCTAAATCAAATGGATTAGTTAACCATTTTACAGGGGTTATCAACCCTTTCCCATTAAGATTCCTGCTTAAATGCCTAAGTTACTGCCTTAACGTTCCATCGGGGGTGGCGATCGCCCTTGTCCAATGGCAGGATCGATTCAGGAGAGAGAGCTGAGTCCCGAAAGCAGTCAGAGTGCAGAGGTTCCCCAACTGCGGGGAAACCCAACAGTGAGGGGATAGGTTCCAACGGACCGCTCCATCTTGGCATAGAGTCTGAACCGGGTTAAAAATTCTCTTGAAATTGAATCAAAGGAGATTCAAATTAGAGTGAATCTCTCTCACCCTAGACTCCAATTCCTGTTTTTATAAATGTTGACTTGATATGGCTCAAAGAAGAGTTGCAAGGAGAAGAGAACAGTGCTGGAATTCTTGAACAATTTTCTTATCCCACGTTCCTATATTCCACACGGCCATTGTTACCTTTGGCAAACTCCCCTCGTTGCACTGCATCTGGTTAGCGATGCGCTAATTGCGATCGCCTACTTCTCCATTCCCACGATGCTGATTTACTTCATCTACAAACGCAGAGACATTGCATTTTCCAGCATCTTTGCGATGTTTGGCGCGTTTATTATTCTTTGCGGCGTGGGTCATTTATTAGATATTTGGACCCTCTGGCATCCGGATTATTGGCTTTCGGGAATCGAGCGAGCACTCACGGCGATCGTTTCTTGTTATACCGCATTGCGACTGGTGGAACTCCTGCCCCAATTTCTTTCTCTGCGAACTCCAGAACAGCTTGAAGCAGTCAATCATGAATTGCACAAAGAAGTGCTGCAACGGCAACGAACGGAAGAAATTTTGCAAGCGCTTGTGGCTGGAACTTCCTCAGTAACCGGACAAGATTTTTTTCCAGCCCTGGTTAAAAACTTAGCCAAAGCTTTAAATGTCAAGTATGTGATTGTTTCTGAAAAAAGTCACAATCAAGACCAAAATTTGGAGAGTCTGGGCTTCTGGGCCGGGGATAATTTGGGGAATAATTTTAATTATGACTTTACGGGAAGACCTTGCGATTTTATTACTTACAATCAGGAGTTTGCCTGCTACCCGGAGAAATTGCGGGAGCATTTTCCGAATGACCCCTTGCTGGAAGGAATCGGGGCCGAAAGCTATCTGGGCGTTTCGTTATTAGACGGCAATAAACAGGCGATCGGAAACCTGTGCATCCTGGATGTCAAGCCCTTAGAGGAGCAGGATCAAGCCCGAGCGATTATGAGTGTTTTTGCTGCCCGAGCCGCGACAGAACTGCAACGAAAATGGGCTGAAGAAGAGAAACGCCTTGCTTATGAAGAGTTAGAATTTAGGGTGGAAAAGCGCACTGCTGAATTGGTAGCCGTGAACTCTACTTTAGAAACCGAAATCCAAGAACGGATTGATATAGAAGCGGAACTGCGGGTGATGGCGGAACGGGAAAAAACGATTTCCATCATCATCCAACGAATGCGGGAAAGTTTAAATTTAGAGACAATTTTTCATGCTACCACTAACGAACTGCGGCAAGCCGTTGACTGCGATCGGGTTGTAATTTATCGCTTTCATCCTGATTGGAGTGGTGCATTAGTTTCCGAGTCCGTTACCCCGGGTTGGGATGTGTTATTGCCGGAACAAGCCGACCATCCGATTCTGACTCAAGTCACCACGGATGAACCGGGTTGTGTCCTCACTCAAATGAATTCATCGAATTTCTTGATTAAAGATACTTACCTGCAAGAACAGCAAGGGGGAATTTATCGTCAAAAACAGACATTTTGTTCAGTTTTTGATATTTACCAAGCCGGTTTTAGCTCCTGCTATTTGAAGTTTTTAAAGCAATTAAACGCCCGGGCTTATGTGATTGCTCCAATTTTTTCAGGCAATACACTTTGGGGCTTGGTGGGAGTTTATCAAAATAGTGGTCCCCGAGAGTGGAAAGAAGCCGAAGTCAAAATTGTCACCCAAATTAGTAATCAACTGGGCGTGGCAGTCCAACAGGCCGAACTATTTTCCCAAACCCAAAAACAAGCCGAAGAATTGCATCGCACCGCTGAGGCAGCCAATGCGGCTAACCGCGCTAAGAGTGAATTTTTAGCGAATATGAGCCACGAACTCAGAACGCCTCTCAACGCAATTTTAGGGTTTACTCAACTGATGCAACGAGATAGTTCTCTAGCGGCTCTACATCAAGGATATATTGACATTATCAACAAAAGTGGCTCTCATTTACTCGCCCTGATTAACGATGTTTTAGAGATGTCGAAAATTGAGGCAGGGCGAGTCACCCTGAATGAGGTTGAATTCGACCTACCCAAACTGGTGTACAGTTTGGAATCCATGCTGCAACTCAAAGCCAAATCTAAGGGTTTGAGCTTGAAATTTGAACTGCAACCGACCCTACCGCAATTTATTCGCGGGGATGAAAATAAATTGCGCCAGGTGCTGATTAATCTGTTAGGAAATGCCATCAAGTTTACCAATACCGGGCTAGTAACCCTGCGGATATCTAGTTCAGAATTTAATCCAGATATCGAAAGCCCGCACCAAGCGATCGTGCAATTTGAAGTTGAAGATACGGGTCCCGGACTCAGCTTTGAAGAGATTAAAGACCTATTTCAGGCCTTTCAGCAAACTCGGGTGGGGCGGCAATCTCAAGAAGGAACAGGGTTAGGACTGCGAATTTCTCAGAAATTTGTGCAATTAATGGGAGGAGTCATTACGGTTACGAGTACCGTAGGAGAAGGTAGTCGCTTTAAATTCGAGATTCCTGTGGGTTTGGTTCAGGGAGCCACAATAGAAAATACTTGTAACCTTAACGGTGCTATTGGGTTAGCACCGGGACAACCGAGCTATCGCATTTTGGTAGTGGAAGATAACCCAATTAACCGATTATTATTAGTCACCTTGTTGAAGGATCTCGGCGTAGAAGTTCAGGAAGCAGAAAATGGACAAGTGGCGATCGCCGCTTGGCAACAGTGGCATCCTCACCTAATTTTCATGGATATGCATATGCCCCAAATGGATGGATATGAGGCAACCCAACAGATTAAACAATGGAAAACCCGCCCAAACCCATCCAGTGAGTTACCCCCCGTTCCTCCGATTATCGCCATTACTGCCAGTGCCTTTTCAGAAAATCGAGCAGAGTGTTTACAAGTTGGCTGCGATAATTTCGTTAGCAAACCCTTCCGTCGAGAAGAAATCCTAGAGACGCTCTCCCAATATCTGGGGGCAAAATACTCTTACCAAGAGAATAAAAATACCACCCATCGTCCCAGTTTACAGGATAAACAACCCGATTGCGAACTTGAGGCTAATGCCCTCCATTTTATGCCAGCCGATTGGGTGAATGAATTTTACAATGCCGTTGCCCAAGGCAGCGATACCCTAGCTTTAGAACTCTTGAGTTTCATTCCATCGGAACACTTGGATTTAATCGAGACATTAACTCACCTTTTAGAAAACTACCAATTCGATCGCCTGATGGAATTGGCTCAACCTCACGCCCCAACTCTATCCACTTAAATCTCATGCTTCATCCATCCGAAATTCCCCAACCCCATTCAAAAAATCCCATCGATATTTTAATTGTAGATGATGTTGCAGACAACATCCGCCTACTGTCCCGAATTTTAGTAAAACGGGGATATCAGACCCGAAAAGCCCTCAATGGACCTATGGCACTCACAGCAATTCAAGCCTCTAAACCCCATCTAATTCTGTTAGATGTTCAAATGCCAGACATGAGTGGCTATGAACTCTGCCATCTTATTAAATCTGACCCCGATACCCTTCATATTCCTATCATATTTTTGAGCGCTAATGATGATAGTTCAGAAAGGAAAAAAGCTATTCGCCTAGGAGGGTCTGACTATCTAACTAAGCCTTTTAACATAGAAAAACTCGTGGGTTCAATCAGGAAACATATAGAATTGGCTTCCATTTCTTAAATTGATCGAAGTCATTTTTATAATGTAGAATGGACTTTTCAAGTTGATACATTGCATCCCAGCATACAATAGGTTTCAGTAATTTTAAATCACCTAGTGTAGTTATCAATGAGTCAGAGGAGGATTCTCTTGTGCAAACGGAGTAATTCTCTGGGTTTTACATTGATAAAAAATGGGATATTCCGAGAATTTTCCTTGAGTGTCACTAAAATGAGCGCAATGAAACTTATAAAATAAAAGCCCTGAGAGGGTGACAATGGAGGGCAAACCCAGACGGGGCAATTGTTTGAGATAATGGAGAAGTCGTCAAAAAGCGGG
>NZ_JAMXFD010000017.1 GCF_025370875.1 Laspinema palackyanum D2c | reverse complement strand
ATGGATCCTTCAGTTCCTAGGGGCCTCCTGCCAGAAATATTATTTACTGACTTGATTCAACCTGCGGAATGTGGGATTCAAAAGACGGAACAAATATAGGCCAACCATTTATCCGAAAAAACGCTACAACAGCAAACATTTGGTGGTTGGACTTTTGTTTGCCAGTATCTTTTTAGTGCAGGTCAAAGACTTTGTTTTTTTAGACAATGGACCCGGTGGATATGACTGGAAGATTGGCAAGTCTCAACTTAGCCCCTTCGATGCTTACCAGTCCAGAACCCTGATGCAAACCAGAGACTTGGCGCTGCAACTGGTCAACCGCGATCGGCAAGTGAATGGATTACCCCCGCTCGTTGCGGATCCGTTACTCTCGCAAGCGGCTCAAATTCATGCCCAGGATATGTTCATTCGCAACTATTTTTCACATTATAGTCCCGAAGGTCACACCCCAACCCATCGCTTAATCGAAGTTGGAGGAAAAGGTCAAGCGGGAGAAAATATTGCCAAACAATCAGGGTCTGCCAGTGTCATGGTAAACTACAGATTGATTGAAGATTTCCAGAAAGGCTGGATGTACAGTCCCGGTCACCGTTCCAACTTGTTAAAGCCAGAATATAGATATTTTGGTTACGGAATCATGACCGAACCCTTCAGCGGAAGAGTGTTCGCCGTCCAGACTTTTTCGTTCTCGAAACCGTAGGCGAGTTATCAAGTTTTCTAAATTTGCAGGAACTCAAAGCCCTGAAAAATCTAAACTCAATCCTAGAACCGATTCAACAGACCCACCCATTACCAGCTTTAGCAGCGGCCATCGTCACCAGCGAAGGGATGAGCGCAATCGGTGCGGTGGGTGAGCGTAAATATGGCAGCGGCATTCCCGTGACCATTGGCGATCGGTTCCATCTGGGTTCCTGTACCAAAGCGATGACCGCCACGTTGCTCGGCAGATTGGTCGAAGCAGGCCAGTTAGAATGGCAAACTACCTTAGCTGAAGCCTTTCCGCGTCTGGAAATGTTGCCGGTTTATCGCAGCGTGACCCTCGAACAACTGTTGTCCCATCAAGGTGGATTCCCTGAACCGCACCAACCTTGGTTGCCGGGAAAAATGACCTTAGAAATGCTTGACTTACCCGGTTCGATTCAGCAGCAGCGCTATACTTATCTCACATTAGCCTTGCAACAACCGCCCCTATTTGCAATCGGTGAGTTCCACTATTCCAACATGGGCTATGTGGTCGCTGCGGCTATGGCCGAACAAGCGCTGGGTGCATCCTGGGAGGACCTCATCACCCAGCAACTCTTTCAACCCTTGGGGATGACGACGGCGGGCTTTGGGCCAATGGGAACTCCCGGCCAAATCGACCAACCCTGGCAGCATATTTTAGAAAACGGTCAGATTGAGGCCATTTCCCCCGAACCCGAGAACGATAATCCCCCGTTGCTTGCCCCCGCAGGTCTCGTACACTGTTCCCTGGCGGACTGGGGCAAGTTTATCGCGCTGCATCTGCAAGGGGAACGAGGCAACTCGACTTTGCTAAAACCAGAAACGCTCCAAAAACTGCATACCCCTGTTGGTGAGAGTCCGCAAGATTCAGCACCGGGCAGCTACGCATTCGGGTGGGTCGCACTCGAACGGGACTGGGGCGGTGGCCGCGTCCTCTGGCATAATGGCACCAACACCTTAAATTATGCCGTAGTTTGGATGGCACCCCAGCGAGATTTTGCGATTATGGCGGTTACCAATATCGGCGGTGAGCTGGCAATCCTGCCTTTGGATGAAGCCGTGGGTGTGGCATTGGCTTCCCTGCACTAAGTGACTTGCTGAATCATCGTATGAATGGAGAGACGATTGTTCCGAACCGATTGGAAATTGGTTCTAAAAACTTGGCGATTGCCTCTAGCTAGACGACTAATTCAGCTAAAACTCCTTAACCTGTAGAGTTTACCTCCATTTGGTTAAAACCTACATTCGTAGCAACTACTAGATTTTATGGGCCAAATCAAGGAAAATGGAAGTGCCGACTAGAACGTAAATCATGGACGAACAACTCAGTTTCTTCGACATGGATAGCACCACCAGCCGACCGGACAGACTAGAGATGGACCGGGACCAATTCATCCAATGGAAGCGAAAAATCGCTCGACATCAGGAAGAAACTCGGCAGAATTATCCGCAACAACCGACCCTCTTCGACACGGGGGTAAACCAGTTTGACCCCGAACTAATCGACCCATTTTCCCTGCAACAACATCCCACTCGCTTCTATGATTTAGCTCAGATGAGACTTGCCGAAAATGGTGAGCCATGTTTGTATTTTTTGATTGACACTTGCCTTCCCTTGATTCTCTACATCGGCGAAACAGTCCACTCGAACAAACGCTGGAAAGCGGGTCACCATTGTCAAGAATATTTGAGCAAGTACATCCAACTCAATCGCAAACATAACTTAGAAGTGTCGCCTGTGTTAGCGTTTGAGTGGGGAGTGCCAACGCAAACTAGGCTCAGACAGAAGATGGAATTTCGACTGATTAACAAGTGGAGTTCGCCATTTAATAAGGAGAATCGAGCGCAATGGGGCCATCCATTTGGAGCATGAAGGCGATCGCATTTCATGGACGAGAAATCGAATAAATCAACTGGTTCTGCGGTGGCTCCACCCAGACGCACCAACAGCGAATCGTGGGGTCGAGGGAGTCGAAAATATCACCCTTCCACCGTTCCCGCCGCAGTTCGACATCAAGATAGTCCTTGCTTTCTTCAAGGGGAAACAGCTTGAAAGTGAGCCGTTTGAGATAAATCAAGCCACCTCGGGTCCGGCCCTTCTCGGTCATCGGGACGAGTTTCCAAACTTGACCCCAAGGCAATTCAACCGGAGACTTGAGCCGGATTTTGTCGCTGGCTTTGTCGGCAAATTGTCCCGGCTGAATCGGCAGGAAATCTTGAGGGTCCAAGGTCAAGTTAACTCGAAAACTGTCCATGAAATTTCGGGAATGCACTCGTCAATCGGATTAGCAAAATCATTGTAAACTTTCATCGGCTCGGGCTGACTCCCAGAAGGTGCGATCGCCAACGCAACCAATCATATTCCAACCCCACCCATCCCACTGAGCTTGCCGATGGTGGAGCCTACTGCATCACCGGCAAAGAAATTGCGCGGCGGCAGTCCGGGTCCTGACTCAGCACTGGCGATCGCATCATGTTGGACGCATCTGCCATCACCGGCGGGGGGAACTCTGGGCATCCCATCAAGAGAAAGCAAAGTTCAGGTTAGTATAGCGATTCGTCTGCCATCCGTCCAAACAAGCGCCCGTCATTACCGCATCCTGGAAATTAGCAGCCAGGGCATTTGCATCGGTGAGGTTGGCATGGCTCAAGTCTGCCTCAATCAGCCTAGCCCCGACCAGACAAGCGCCAATCAGTTCAGCATAGTCTAGGTTGGCTTGAACCAGTTGGGCTTTGCTGAGGTTGGCCCCGTTGAGCTTGGCTTTACGGAAGAAAGCGCCACTGAGGTTAGCCGTAGTCAGTTCGGCTTCACTCAAGTCAGCTTCTATCAAGTTGGCCCCTATCAAGTTAGCATTGACGAGGTTGGCGCGCTGGAGGTTGGCACTTCTGAGGAATCCAGCAAACAAATAGACATCGCTGAGATTGGCTTGTGTTAGTTTGGCATGGCTCAAGTCAGCTTCCCGGAGGTTGGCGCGACTGAGGTTGGCGCTAACTAAATTGGCCCCGACTAAATTGGCTTCGATGAGTTCGGCTTCTTCGAGGTTGGCATGGCTGAGGTCGGCTCCACCGAGGTCGGCTTCGCTCAGGTCCACTTCGATGGCGGAATTCTCGTTGCGCCACTGATTCCAGGTTTCCACGCCTTGTCTGATTATTTCAATCTGCTGCGAATTTGCCATCTCTTTGACTGACCTAGACCTCATCTGTTGGGAAATGTGCCACTACCTCGCTCTACGGCATTGACTTGAACCACTGTGGGGATTTACCTGTAACTGCCTAGACACAGACACAACTCGTGCAAATATAGCACATTATTTCCGGTAAATCGAGTAAACTAGCTGCTGTTGTGGTGGTTTGACCCAGACGCACCAACAGCGGATTGTTGGTTTGAGGGAATCAAAAATCTCGCCTTTTAAGTGTTCGCGCACCAACCGCACATCCACATAGTCTTCGCCTTCCTCTAGGGGAAACAGCTTGAAGGTGATGCGCTTGAGATAGACCGCTCCACTTCGGCTTTTGCCCTTTTCTGGGAGGGGGACCAGCTTCCATGTTTGACCCCAGGGAGAGTCAACCGGCACTTTTAACCGGATTTTGTCGCTGGCTTTGTCGTCAAATATTCCGGCTTGAGTCGGGAAAAAATCGTTAGGGTCTAGGGTCAGGCGAATTCTAAAGTTGTTCATTAGCAATGCAGGCAATTCTATTTATCTTGAGCCTAGCTGAAAAGTGTTACAGTTTGGGCGGCGGGTTCCGTGTGGGCTAACTCGGCCCCAGTCAATCCCAACTGG
Organism: Laspinema palackyanum D2c; assembly: GCF_025370875.1. NCBI lineage: Bacteria > Bacillati > Cyanobacteriota > Cyanophyceae > Oscillatoriales > Laspinemataceae > Laspinema > Laspinema palackyanum. The sequence continues at coordinate 128,523 of NZ_JAMXFD010000017.1, read as the reverse complement.
CATCCACCGAATTACCAATGCCGCTTAGAAATTACTATTAACCAATCGCATTCCCGGTGACTCATCCTAGCAAAAACTTGGCGACCACTTCGGCTGCATCCGGCAACTGCTAAACTCATCCTATCGACCCAGAAAACGCACCCTTCCAGCAACAAACTGATGAGCACCTCCGAGGATACCAAAATTGCCAACATCCTGAAAAGATGGCTGAACACGGCCAACGAACTCGAAGCAGGGACGAGCCGATATTTCCCCATCACGCGACTGACCAGCGTCAAGAGTCTGTGCCGAAATCGCAAAACAGCCCAACAGTTTGCCCTCCATATTGCCCAGCGGGTGCAGCAATCCATGAGTGAGGCTCCGGCTCCCGATTATTTCGAGCCAACGGAATGGGACGCGCATCAGCAAATAGTGGCTGAAGCGATTGCCCTGATGAAACGAGCGATGGCCGATGAACCCGATAGTCAACAATCCTTGCAAGCCCTTCGCAAGCAGATAGACTCATTCCAGGGCGACGACCACCGTAATTTCCAATGGGGAACGACAGTGCATTTCGTCCGCAGCGGTAACCTGCTCCAGATTGATTATGCTATACAATGTTTTGTGCAGACAGACTATCCGTACTATGGCTACCAACTGGCTAAACAATATGCCGAACGCTATGAACCCAGTTGCGGCACCGGGTTAATCCCTAAGTCTCGGCCCCAATTGCTCGATATTGCGGAGTTTTGGTGTCAGTATTATTTCAGTCAGTCTTTGCAGGAGCGGTTTCCTAAGTTGATGGCGAGTTGAATCCGTTGGCTGTGGTGGTGGCGAGTCCAGGAAAGAAATAGGTTGGGTCCGGTAGTGCGATCGCATCGCTGGCAAGAACCGAACGGGCTGAATCCGACAGTGGCGATCGCACCGCAGGAATCCAAGCTGTTGACTCCGACTGTGGCCATAAGCCTACGGCATAGCTTCGCTTACCGCATCCTTCGCACGAACCAAGCAGACAGGCTCCGACAGTGGCGATTGCCTGGAATCCGCACCGGCGTGAATCGGATAACTGAAGGGAAGTGACCGTTATTGCGCGAGGCGATCTCAACTAGGCATGGCTGCCCTTACCCAACCAGCACAAGTCAGACCTTGATGTTTCCAACCAAATCCCCCAGGGTGATCCGCAGCCACAACCCTTGCCAATTGGGACTTTTTGCCTCAGATTACCCTAGGTGATCCTAGAGGATTTCATCTGCATTCTGATAACTGATCGCGGAGCGTCTCTTCACTAGAATCACCTGTTGGGAGTGGATTCAATGATTTGGCGTTCGATTGGAGCGATAAGCCGTTGGGCCTAGCTGCGCTGTGCGGCACCAGGAATCCAAAACGCTGAATCCGGTCGGGGCGATCGCATCTCTAACCGACTGAAGCAGGTCAGGGCGATCGCATTCCAGGAATTCAACAGGCTGAATCTGTTCATGGCGATCGCATCAAAGGCAAGGACGAACCGAGCAGACTGAATCCGACAATGGCGAATCCGGTACGAACAGCAACTAGCTGACTTTGGTGCTGGCGATCGCATCGTAGGAATCGAACAGCTTGGATTCGAGAGCGGTGATTGCATCCTTGTCACGGAACTGAACAGGTTTGCCTTCGATGCTGGCGATCGCATCGTAGGAATCGAGTAGGCTGACTCCACTGGGGGCGATCGCATTGTTGGCAGTATGAAACCGGCTGAATCCGATAGTGGCGATCGCATCTTTTGCAGGAATCGAACCGGCTGAATCCGACAATGGCGATTGCAGCGTTGGCACGAACCAAACAGGCGCGCCTCTCATACGAATCTGGCACGAATCAAACAGGATGAATCTGGCAGTTACGATCGCATCCTTCCAGCTAACTTCAATCGTGGCGATAGCCTACGGCATAGCTGGCGCTTACCGCAACGGAACTCGTCCTCAATCCGACCGACTGGATATCCGCAACTGCCAATGATTTTTGGTCGCCTCGCAATCCGGGCAGACATCCACGGTATCCCCGCCATGTCCGCGACAAACTACATAAAACCACAGTTGACGAGCATGGAGTCGGCAGATGGGCCGGTCGCAATTCTCGCCGTCGCACAAGAGGGGGGCAGGGTTATCGCAAAAGTCACACTTCATGGGGTTCCTTCGTTTATTACCATCAAAATAACGATAAAGCCTTGCCAGTTGGGAATTGACCGATGGCGATCGCATCGGGAGGAGACTAACTTACCCAGCCCGGTGGGATTGAGTCCGTGGTCAGCGCTCACCAGTTTCACTCGGGCTATCTCTGGCAAAACTTCCCTGGATGGTGACCCATCGCCATCCACAAAGACTGACCTGGTTCAGTCGGTAGCAAGACTCACTCAGACCAAACCATTGGCAGCCCAGGACAAAGCAACTAGACTCACCCGGTAAGGTTTCATTGGGCCCAAGTTGGTTACTCCAAGGAGGCGATCGCACCTCCGCCCTCCCTAAATTTTCCTAGCTGTTTCCCCGTGATTTTCAACTACATCGCTTGCTGTCTGGACTTTTCATGCAAATGGCTAAAAAGGACATCCGTAGCAACAGGGTAATCCAAAGCTGCGAATGAACTTTTGCCCGTGGGACCAAAGCAGCGGAAGTTAGAGAGAAGTGGCGATCGCAATTCGGGATAGCGGCCCTTGCCGTACCACGCGGAGACGGACCCGGTTCGGTCGGTGGCTCAGGTCATTCGGATTGGATTTGACCCGTTCCATCCCAAGACAAAGCAGGACGGACCGGGCCAGATTCTAGCGGAACCAACTCAGTTCCTCCTGCAAATCTCATCGTCAAATTCTCCAGCACCTGCCAAAAACTCGATTGATTCGTTCCCTCCCGTGGGCGATTCTCCTTAAGGAGACGCTTCGCGATCGCATCAAGTCAACGGCACGGCTATCTCCGCCCAAACCTCGAACGCAGCGAGTCGAAAAACCCCGCCGGTGGTGCAGATGCTTCCACCTCGGTTCCCGGTGCATCCTGGGCGCTATAAACCGGCAGGCGCGTCCCTAACGGCTCCACTGGCTGTTTCGGCAGTTGGAACAAGAACACACCACGCGGGTTATCAATCGATTCCCAAGTCGCTTCCACATGAGCCAACGCCCCACGCACCTGGCTGAGATGGTGCTCCTCGATGTCTCCCACTACTTTCTTATCCAGCGGAATCTGACAGGCCGCCAGCCTGTCCTTGACTTCCTGGGTGAGGTTGTTTGAAGCAGGTCGCGCTACCACACTCACCGCCACCGTCTGCACCGATGCGGGAGAATTCGTTTCAGGTTTATGATTTGCAACCGGCGGAACATTTGCCTCAACCGGAGTGTGTTGCGTAGCCAGGGATTTGGTTTCAATGCTGGGGGTTACCAGAGATTTCCTGGGGGTCTCTTCTTCTTCCGGGAGAGAGGGCCAACCCTCTTTGGTGGGATGACTCTTTTGTAATGATGTCTTCTGTTTCGATGTGTGACTATCCCGCATATCGATATGCGGGTTAGCACTCTCATGGATATGTGCAGACTCACACATCGAGTCTGGCAAGGGTTTCAGCCGTTGCAGGGCCTCGTAGTCCAGGGAATACCAACCCCGGTGCCACCACTGCTGTTTCTTGCGTTTCTCGAACAAAACAAGGCCCAACTCGCGGAGTTTTTCCAGGGCCTGACGGACTCCCCAGATGCTCATCCAGGGGAATTGTTGTTGCCAGGTTTGTAAAGAATTGTGAACCCAGCGGCGACCTTCGTTGTCGGTTTCGCCGGAGGTGCCCTTCATCCAGAAATCTAGCTGTTGCAGGACTAGCGCCATGTCCACAGCCCAAGTTTTGTACTTGAAGTCATCAAGGCTGGCTAATGTCGCGGCAAGTTCAGGGCATAAAACTAGCCGTGCAGACCCAAAAAGGTCCGAAAAAACGGTATTATTCACGATGTCGGCTCCTGGTCTCATCAGGGGTTGGCATAGGGTTTGGGGTGTTCGCGCATCCCACGCCCGTTTCATTTATTGTACTACAGTTGCCTGAAAATCTTGTAGGGATTTGCAACGTCTTGATACAACAGATAAGCGCTCTCGGGGCAGCCCAAGCGATAGAATCGGGTTGGTTTCATTCATTGGCTGCCATGAACAAGACATTAGCCGAAGCGAAAGCCATCCATCGCCAGGGCATAGAAATTGCCAAACGTTCGGATTGGTTCCAAAAGCTAGACCGTCGCTATCGCAAGGTGGATGGCTACGAGCCGTTTTCCACTGCCGCTAAAAACCTCGCCTACAATTTGGTGGCAGCGGAGTCCGGTTTCGTGGGAGGGTTGCTCGAACCGCAACGAATGTTAGACGATTTCGCTTGGAGTGCGGTGATTTCTTCGGCCTGGACCCTCGCACACAATCCGTTTCCCGTCTGGTGGCTGCATAAGAATTTGTTTGAAGCGTTTCAAGAGTCTGACCTACCCAAAGGGATTGCTGATTTACGGATAGGTGCGCCGTTTGGGATGATTATGTTGCCCCGGGATAAAATCGTCAACCCCGATGGCGAACCGTGTGACTGGATTTTCTTCCAGCATCTGCCCCCAGGGTGCGTGCCGCCCACGTTGCGCTTTGGGTTGCATACCATTCAATTTCAGCCCGTAGAATGCGAAAAGTTGCGCTGGGTTACGGTACTCAGGAATGGCACATCTTATGCCAGCCTTGTCGAAATCAACGGCGATGAACTCGTTCGGGGCAACTTTTCAATGGGGACTCAACATTTCACCGACAGCAACCCAGACTTTACCCTCGAACAGCAGTTCCAGCTTACTCTCGAAAAAATTGTCCTACAAACACTCCTCTACCTCCAAATCCGCCCCGATGATTTGCTGGCTCCCACCAACGCGGTACGCATCTCTAACAAAGGCCAAGGGTTTGGTGGCAAGAAATCTGATAAAGACCGGCTCAATCCGCTTATCATTGGGCAACAGTTTCAGCCCCAAATTGAACGTATCTCACATCAGCCGCACTCCACTCATGCCACACCCCGGACCCACTGGCGGAGAGGTCACTGGCGACGGGTTGCGATTGGCGAGGGACGGCAGCAGCGCGAATGGCGATGGATTCAGCCGGTGTTAGTGAATGGGTGAGTTGGTTGCAGACCCTCGGGCGATCGCAACTTTGTCCAAAGTGTCGGAACCGACAGTTTGGAAAAATCCACCGGCGACGGTTAACGGTTGAGGCGATAAGCCTACGGCATGGCTCCGCTTACCGCAACTTTGTCCAAAGTGCCGGAACCGACAGTTTGGGAGTTGGGGGAATCGGCGGCGGGCGATTCTCGTTCCGAGACGCTACGCGAACGGTTAACTCCTGAGTTTTGCCTCCTGGGGACAAACTGCCGGTGCTGACAGTTTGGGGAATCGGTGGCGGCAAAGTGCCAGAGTTGGCAGTTTAGGATTTTAGGGGAATCGGTGGCGGGCGATCACAACGGCGCGAGTTAGACCTTGATGATTCTGACCGGATTGCCTTAGTTGCTCACCAGTCAAAACCCTTGCAGTTAGGGAGTTTTTGCCTCGGATGGGCCTAGCCGGTCCCGTCGAGTTTCGGTTGATTCTGGGGAAGCTGCACCAGGAAAGCCGGGATTGGAGTTGATGAATTTTGATGCTGTTGTAGTGGCGATCGCATTAAGAGGAATCCGATAACTGTCGAAGCTAGAACCTCCACTAAAAATGGGCCTTTGGTTGATTCATCAAAAGCCCATTTTAATTAAGTAGATTTCACTTTAAGTTCATCAAGTTTCGATAAAATCTCTGGAAATCTGGATAGCACCACTAGAAGCCGATACGCCTAAAGCAATAGCTAAAACTTCATTAGTATTGCTGCTTAAGACAATGGCTGTATCATTATCAGAATAACCATAAGAACTGCCAGAGTGGAGGACATATTGATTGGTACTTCCTTGGACTTTGATTTTATCGCCTTGCTCGCTTGTAAAGTCTTCAATGACAGCCCAACTAGAACCGATGTAGCCCTTTCCGTAGTAATCGCCTATAACAAAAGTATCTGCACCTTCATCACCACGCAGATAGTCAACTTCCCCGTTTCCATTCACGTCATTATAGTAAAAACTATCTAGGATATCATTTCCTGCACCACCAATGAGTGTGTCATTTTCGGTCCCGCCCAACAATAAATCATTTCCATCATTGCCATAGAGAATGTCATTGCCACTATCCCCGTTGAGAGTGTCGTTACCCGCTCCTCCTGTTACCGTGTCATTCCCGGCTAAACTGTTAATGTTATCGTTACCTGCTGTTCCGGTGATGTTGTCATTACCGGAGGTAGGAGTACCACTTATTGGCTGGTTGGAGGTCACAATAGGTACAAACTTGGCGTTAGTAAAAGCATTGCTTCCTTGAGAAATGGTGCGAGAGTGGAAATAATTACCATCCCAGTTTGCTTCAGAAATGGTAAATGAACCATCTGGATGAACTTCTTCTACAAACCCTACATGACCCCACTCCTGAGAACCCCCTTGCCAAGGGTCCCAAACAACGAAACTATTAACTTGTGGTTGACGGGTCCACTCTCCTAAATTATCGTCCCATTGACCAGCATGACCAAACCAGTTCGCTCCAAAACCTTGCTCGTTTTGAAATAGCCCTTTTTCAATGGCACGGCCATAAGCAAATTCTGTACACTGGAATGTAGCATCATTATTGGACAAAACAATTTTATTTCCTGCGGCTTGATAATGAATAGAATTCAAATCGATTCCAAACTGTGATGGGTCTGACATAATTTTTAGTCCTCCGGTTATTTGGATAGGTTCCAAAATAGCTAGTACGAAATGAAATTAGCTATTTTAACCAAGCTGGTGGGCCTTTAAGCTCGATAACTGTAGGGGTTACCCTGTTATGCAAGATAGTACGCAAAAGATTTTCTCGATCCAATTAAATTAGAACACATGAGTTATTCGTATGTGTGTAGTTTGCGGATAACTTGCCAGGAAAATAGTTAAGTTTAAAAATAACGAATTTTTTAGTTGAGGCTGGAGATTTTTGTCAATCCGATGAATTACTCATTCTCAGAGAAAAATAAGAATTAGATGCGGGACAGATGACTTTTACCCTTGAGCCGATCGCCCTCACCGGAGACAACCTGCAACGGCCCCAGGGGACTGTCGGGGGAAATAACTGTCACTTCCGACAGTTATTGATAATGGCAAAATTGAATCAACCCCTAATCAATCCCGACTAAACAGGCGATCGCAACCATGCCCCAACTCCCCGAATGCCACTCCTGCCGATACAACGCTCACCACTATGTCCTTTTTTGCACGGTCCATCCATCAGGACCAACGGGCGAGATTTGCCATGATTACCACCCAGACCCTAACCTAAAAAACCGACAGTTTCAGGATTTCCTCGGACTGGGCGCACCCGTGGACATTGAGGCTCCCATCAATAATCTCTACACTGATGCACCCGAGGAAAACTGGTCCCCGGTCGGCTGGCAGTTTGTCGAGGGGGAACTGCGGCGGGTGGAATAGGCGATCGCTTTTCCACATTGGGATAGAGGCATGAAAAACCGAAGGGGCTTAGATTAGGAGTAATAAGAGGAGTATCAAACAATGCCAAGAGAAGTGACGGATGCTGATGGAATCACCTGGAGTTGTGTTCAGGCTTATGCAGGTCTTTCGGATAATCCAGAAAACCGGGAAGCGGCTCAAGTTAAAGGAGCCAGCGATGCTTATTGGGTCGTCTGCACTCCGGATGGAGGTGCTCAGTCGGTCCGGATTCAGCTAGAGGGCGACTGGGAAAAATCCTATTCGGACGAAAACTTGCTTGAGGCGCTCAAGGTCGAACAACAGTCTGCTTGAAGTGCCGGTAAGCGGAGCTATGCCGTAGGCAATCGCCACCAAAGCTAGACCCCCAATTTCAGTCTTATTTCGATAAACCACTTGCCAATCCGTCCAGATTCTCAGTGCCGATCGCCACCACAACAAGACCCCTCCAGTTTCAGCATGGGGCTTATTTGGGATTGAGTGGAATCGTGCTCATGCTTTCTTGCGATCGGCCAGTTAGCCCGAGACCGATCGCCTAAAAAGGACAACCTTGATGCCTGTTGCACCCGATCGCCCATTCCGCTCGTCCTGCTCTACCAAAATCGCTCTAATCGAGACTGGGTAAGACTTTGCTAGGGTGAACACAAGTCAGGTCAAATCTGCCTTTGCTATAAAAATAGCCACTTGTGTTCACCCTGACTCAATGGAAAAACTAGCCCCTTTGTGGATGCGGCAAGATTTCGCCATCCCCCCGCTGCTTCCCGACTTCATCCGCACCCGTTGCCACAACCTGAAATCCTTTGCACTTTCACGGCATCCGCACCGAACTGACCCCGACCCAAAACAGAAAGCCCCTATTTGTGAGTCCTTCCTTCGAGGCGACTGGTCAACCAACCACCAAAGCGATCGCTCCAAGAAAAGCACCAATCTAGTCGCGGTTGTCGGATTCGAGCATAAACTCAAGGCGTTGCTATCAACCGAGATGAAATCGCTACAATCCAGACAGGACAATGCTTTTGTGGGGTGAACACAAGTCCTGTGTCAAAGTCATCTCTTATAAATAAGCCGACTTGTGTTCACCCGGTCCTAGGATTGACAATGGCTCCACTAAGTCTAAGAAAAGAATGCTGTTGTGAACCTCGCCCCCCTCGCAACACTAGCCTCAGAAACTGTAAACCATTTCACTTTGGCTGGGTTCGTTCACAGGTGATTCTCCTCAAGCAGATGTTTGGCGGTAAGCACCAGCTATGCCGGAGGCGATCGCAAAAAGCCTGACTCAACACTGACTTGTAATCTGTAAATCTTTTCAGTTTGGCACGATGAGTCCAGATGCGATTCTCCTCAAGGAAATGCTATGCAGTCGCCTTTTCCCCCCGCCTCACCGCTCCACTTGGTGAAATAATTCCCCCCGTTTCTCCCAGCGAATCAAAGCTGGATCGCGACTGCGGCTCCACTTCTTGAATTGCTCGACACCCTGGATCACCGCTTCGTCAACTTCCTGGGGTGTGACCTTCAATCGTTCGGCGAGTTCTGCTGTGGTCAATGCTTTCGGTTTAATCGGTTCGCTCATCATCGGGGGAAGGCTCCGTCCTCTGCCACCTCTGCCACCGGAACTCAGCACAGCTTCCACCACTGCCATCCGTTGCTTTAACTGGACCAGTTCGGACTTGAGTGCGTCGAGTTCGGGATTCTTCTGTCTGCCATCAAAAAACTCGCGCAAAATCTGGACCAGGGCCGCACTCTCGCCTAGGTTCTGTTCTTCCATGTACTGCCTAAGCCGGTTGTGGTATTCCACCGGCAAATAGCCCACAATCCGTCTAGTTGGCGGTGTCATGCTGACTCCGTGCTGTAGTTGTGCCTGACTCCTTCATCATAGCCGCTGATTTGGCATCGAATTCCATGCCATTTCCAACCCATTTACAGCACGACCATCAATTCGTTGGAATGGTCTAGTTGACTGGTTTGCGTCGGTCAGACTTATGGAAATAAGCGTTTACCTGAGCATGGCAGTTTCTCTAAAATCCTCCCGGCTATGCGACGATTTGAATATCCCCAGTCGTTCGGGAGAGCGGCTCCATGAATTTATTACGCCTAGAATCCGCCGAACATCCGCACCCGTTGGCACTGGTGAAGCCGTTGCCCTTAACTCGTCACCCGGCTGCGGTCTATCTCAGTCAGCTTGCTGAAAGTAGCCGCCGCACGATGGGTCATAACTTGAATTGGTGCGCTCGGGTTTTGAGTGCCGGTCAGTGCGATCGCCTGACGTTGGATTGGTCCAAGTTGCGTTACGAACACACCGCAGCACTCCGGGCAATTCTTCTCGAAACTCACCCGCCGTCAACCGCCAATTTGAAACTCTCGGCAGTCAGGCAAGTTTTGAAAACAGCCCGCAAGTTGAGGCTGATAGATGCCGATGACTATGAGGATGCGGTATCCATTGACCGGATTCCCGGGGATGCTCCGTTACGGGGCCGCCTGCTAAAGACTGAGGAAATCAAAGCCCTGCTGAAAGTGTGCCAAGAATCAGAGACGGCGATCGGGACTCGGGATGCAGCGGCGATCGCCTGTTTCTGTGCGGGACTACGACGGGCTGAAGTTGCCGCGCTGGATTACGGCGATTGCGATTTCACCACCGGCGGGCTTTTTGTTCGCCAGGGCAAAGGGAAAAAATACCGCCAAACTTATCTGATTCCGGGTGGATTGGAGTTGCTGGAAAACTGGGTGGCGCTCCGGGGACGACGGTCGGGGCCACTTTTTTACCCCTGTCAATGGTGGGGCGAGATTGTCCCAGACCGGAGGATTACCAGCGAGGCGATCGCATTGCGGTTGCAAGAATGGGGGAAGGTGGCTGGACTCGAAACGTTCTCGGCCCATGACTTTCGGCGGACGTTTATCAGTAATCTGCTAGATAAAGGAGTGGATATCGTGACGGTGCAGCAGTTGGTCGGACATAGCAATATCGGAACCACGGCCCGCTATGACCGCAGAGGTGAAGAGACGAAACGGGCAGCGGTGCAGAAGTTGGGTTTTGGGTTGGGTTGAATAGGCGATCGCTCAAAAAAGCCATCATTTTATGCTGGAACTGACCCCCAATCGAAGCGGAGCGGTCACCTCACAAATTAACGCTAATTCGGCAGCAGTTCGTTATCGACATAGTTCAGCCATTGGTCGATTTTGGGGCCAACGATTTGCAATGTGGGGACCTCAACGACGGTCTCCACCCACTGTACCCTATGTATATAGCTTTCGATGACCCTGGGGTCGTCGGGTCCGGGGTGGATTTCTAGGGTGAGGTTGGTGCTTTCGGTTCTGCCAGTACCGTAAGTTTCGGCAATCGAAAGCGCTAGGGGACAAGAGATATCGAGTTCGATGGTCTCCTCTGTAACTTCCGTTCTGTAGTCCCACCGGGCAAATTGTTCAGGTGGCTTATCACTTTGGTTACAGTAATAAGCCGTAATCTCGACCATTTTCGCCGCATGAATATGATATTGCCTGAGTCGGCTACCGGACCCGTAAGCCGGGGTCTGGGGGTCGCCGGGGACAATCATACTGAAGCTGCCCAGGTTGATTCCGTGGGTCCCCAACCCTTCGCTTACAATCCGAGAAATGGGAACATCGGCCTGAGCAGGTAAGGCGATCGCCACGGACAAGATTGCGGGCCAAAACTTAGACATTTCCATACTCCTCTGGTAAAGGACTACATTAAAGGACAACATAAGACGCTTGACAACAGAGGCGACTGGTTACTGACTCAGCACCATAGCCACACAAACACCAACTAAAAAACTTCCGTAATTCCTAACTGAATCTGGCAAATTTAGTTATCATATTAGCAGATAAAAACCAGCCGGAACAATGACCGATAAAGCCAAACTAGAACCTACTCCAGCCGAGTTAGAAACGGCTGAATCAACTCCACCGCCAGCCGAGTTAGAAGCGGCTGAAACAACTCAACCGCCAACCAATTTAGAAATTACTGAACCAACTCCAACTCCACCGCCAGCCGAGTTAGAAGCGGCTGAAACAACGGAACAGGAACCGGAAACCCCTAGCGCCTTTTTTCAAGCCGTCGGCATCCTCCCCTGTGAGGTTAGCTTTGAGGATGATAGTATTATGTCCACAGTGACGGTGGGGGGTAAGGAATATCGACTCTTGTTTAAGCCCCGGTTAATGTCGGCGATGGTCGCCTTAAAACTAGAGATAAAACAGTCGGGAATCGCCACGCAACGGCTGATTGTCTATCCGAAGGTGATGCACTTCCCCAAGCCGGACCAACCCCATCAGCTTGCTTTTCAGTTGGTTGGGTTCGAGAAAGACCCAGCCTCGTCCGCCATCTCCATGCAGCTAGAAGATTTTGAATTTAAGTTGTCGGGGTTATGGCAATTTATTCCGGTTTGTCGCGTTCCGGTCATTTCGGTGTTCCGCAATTTTGACGAAACCATTCACCAGAATTTGAAAAAATTAGATGAAACAGTTGCGGCTAAAAAAAAGGTCAATTTCATGAAGGCGGCCCATATTCCGGTGATATGGAAAGACGCGCCCTTTAAGCCATTCCGATTCAATCCTAAACTTGAAAAAGAGGAGCAAGGTCGTCCGCTGTTTCTACAACTCAAAGCCAAGTTTATCCCGGCAAAAGACGGGTTTGAGTTTGTGGCATTACTCGCGCCACCGTTAGAGAAAGCGCCTAAGTTTTTCAAGGCATCTAACGACGATAAAGCCACCGTCCAAAAGCAGAAAAAAAAGAAGGCCAACCCCTCTAAGTCAAACGCCACTCCCTCCAAGGCCAAGGAAAAGCAGGCCAAACCAAGCAAGCCAAAGCCCAAACCCCGTCCGGTTAAAGCCCAACAAGAATCGGACGCGTAACGTGAATGCTCTTGTGCTGTTCTTGGGATATCGAAGGGTCGGGTTTGTCGTTCTCTCCGTCGGATGCGATCGCCTAACGGAACTAACTCACCCTGGATGGTTTCCTTGCGTATTTTCCCGGATAACTTTGAGACCAACAGAATGATGCTGGCAGTAAGATACAGGAGAAAGTTTTATGGCTCGAAGATTATCCGGGACGGTTATTATCAACGGAACCGACGATGAAACCTGGGGTTCAGATGAAAAGGTTCACCGTTCGCACACCGTGACGATGGCCCTCAGCGAAAATCAGCCCGCAGTCGCGTTAGAGATCCCTCACGTGCGCTGGGGCGGTGAGTGTCGTGTTGAGGTCACATTGACGGCCCGAGTCGTTGGTACTGGAGAAGTCCAGATCGAAGGGAATGCCAAACTGTTCGAGGGGACTACGGAGAATACTGACGATTTAGAAGATGAGAAAGTCGTCACCTTTACCGTACCCAAGGGAGGTGTTCCAGCCCATCATGGTGTCAATCTGCGTAATACAGAAACAGGCGGCGGCGACCATGCCGAAATCAGCTTTTCTTTTACGAACTCAATTGAGGAATAATCCTCGGTGAATGTTCTGCCATTTCTTAGATCGCAATGCTCATTATCTCAATCTCCTTAAAAAGCCCTGGTAACAAACAGCCGGGGCTTTTGATTGACGGGTGATTGAGAGCGATCGCATTGTGGAAGGCATCCGATTCATTCCGGTCGAGGCGCTTCCATACGCTATCCAAGTGCAACCCGCACCCTCGAACTACCCTGATTAAGCTGAGAGCCACAGCCGCATCTGTAGCTCATCTTCAGGAAACGGATATAAGATAGATAAACTTTATTGTTGGACCGACCATTGTCTTATGTCCTGGCTTGACTTTCGTGATGAGCGCCTTCGTCAGATTCAACAACTCGACCCGGTAACCGAGCATTGCCAGATTTGTCACCTGTTGATAGGGTATGAATTTCCCTGGGATGTTACCCGTGCGCTAGAACTAGCCTTGCTCAAAACCTACTGCGTCCCAAGCATTTCTCGACTCCTCGACCGCACCGGCGAGTTCTATCAGCATACCCAAAAACGCTACGATGATACGGGTTTGCTAGTGGCTCTCCTGTTCAAATGGGGTCACGACAGCGAACAGGGTCAAGCTTCAATTCGGCGGATGAATGCGATTCATGGACATTTTCCTATCAGCAACGAAGATTTTCTCTACGTTCTTTCGAGCTTTATCTACGAACCGATTCGGTGGAATGAGCGTTTTGGTTGGCGGTTGTTTAGTGAAACTGAAAAGTTAGCTATCTTCTATTTTTGGCAAGCGGTGGGTCAAAAAATGGATATCCAGAACATTCCTGCCACCTACGAGGAATTTGCTCAATTTAACCACAATTATGAACAAGAATATTTTGCCTACTCCGATAGTAACCGGCGAGTGGGAGAAGCAACGGTCAATTTATTTTTAAGTTGGTTTCCGCCTCCAACTCGTGCGCTCTTGAAACCTTACGTTTTAGGTTTATTTGATGAGTCAATGCTCAGAGCGTTCGGTTGGTCTAGTCCGCCGCAAGTGAGCCGCAACTTCGTCGAAAATGGCCTGAAGTGGCGCAGTTGGATTTCCCAGTGGCTGCCACCCAGACGCTACCCTGACTTTTTTGCGGACAGTCAACTCAGAAGTTATCCGCATGGCTATCAACTTGAAGATATAGGACCTCCTCGGATGTTGTCGGAACTCAATCAAGCTAACGAACTTCCAACAAATCGAAAACCAAACGGTCAAGATTAGAAGACGAATTCTAACTCAAAAGCATCCGATTCACTCGGGTTCTGGCGCTTCCACTTCCGGATAGAGTTTGCGATATTTCTGCCAGTTTTCGCGATAAAAGTTGCGTCCTTCTTCCGTGATTCCTAGACAGGAGTATTTCCAGTCTTTGCGGAATTCCTGAACTAGCCCATTCTTGCCATATCTCCCATTCCAATCCCGCAGCCGTAGCCAACAATACTGCCAACTGTGGCCGCCATAGTCTGCTGTACGTTCCCCGTCTGCCATCAATCCGTCATCCCCAGCATTCCACGCGCTCACCAACGCTTTCCACTGATACTCCCGGAGCGTCCTTGGGGGTAGCTTTTTCACCGACTGAACACCCAAACCCGCCCGCACGACGGCACGACCCAACCGAGTCAGCTTGCACTTGAACCAGTCTGAAACCTCATAACAATAGTCAATTTCGATGAGTTTGCGGGTGGCAAGTGCCTTGAAGGTGCTGCCAGTTCCCGGGTCAACCACCTTGGCTGTTTTGAGTTTCTGCCTGAGTTCGGAGGAATTCCCAAATAGCTCCAAATACTCTATCCAGCGCCACTCATCAGCGGGTCTGGGACGACCGCCGCTATTCCATGCACCCCGTTCGGACTCCTCCCGTTTCTGGTCAATCTCGAAAATTTGCTTGAGATACGTCCGTTGCCGTTCGTTCAACTCGTCCCAGATTTTTTCGTGTTTCGAGCGCGGTTGGGCTGGCTCAGGTTCAGGTTCAGGCTCAGGTTCAGGTTCAGGCTCAGGTTCAGGCTCCGGTTCGGGTTCGTTCTGCTGCTTGATGGTTGCGATCGCAAGAGCCAATTCCGCCAAAAACTCATCCAGCCGAATCGCCCAGTCTTCCCCCGTTATCCCGATCGCCTCGAACGCCAGGGGAGCGAACTTTTCTATTAATTGCGATCGACCCGTGTCCCCCGAGAACAAACGAGACTCCAGCATCGATGGCGGTTCGTCGGGATTGCCCCCAGCTTCGATAAATTCACGGTAGCGATCGCACAGTTCCATCACCTGCGATTCCAACGGCACCGGGACCCGCATCTGCTTGGTTGGGTATGGCGCTTTCTTGCCTCTGCCTCCTTTCGGTTTGACCATGACTCGACTCGTAAACAGGTTATAGGTAAGAGTGTAAAACTCGTTGATAGGTTTTCGTTCGGGTGGGGCTGGGTTGATAAAAGTTGATTTTTTTTCGGTTATTTTCCCAGGCCAGCGCCACCCCCGCCACTGTCATAATGCCTCGAAATATGTCAAGATAGTATGGCAGAGTAACCAACGAGAAATCATGAGCAAACATCCAGGAGGAAGACCCCCGAGCGGTCGGGGTAAGCGGCTGTACATCAAACACTCGAAAGTCAGAGCAGCAGAACTAATTGGCGAACTACCCGATGAAGCTATCCCCATCGTCGAAACCCTACTAGAAGCCCTTGCCCTCAAATTTTCTCAAGAGGGTTGACGCTAGATAGTATGGCAGTTAAACTAAAGATAATGCTCCGGGGATGCTGCGAACACCCCAGGAGCTTGTCAACTTTATTGAGCAGTTAACATGAATAACAATCTAGCAGTTTTTGGCTTTGAGGGCCATCAGGTGCGCTGTATCGGGACACCGGAGAACCCTGAGTGGATTGCTCAGGATGTCTGCGAGGTGTTGGAGATTAAGAATGTCAGCGATACATTACGCCGATTGGATGATGATGAGAAGGGTATAGTTTTAATCGATACCCTTGGTGGAGAACAAGAAGTGCTTGCGGTGAACGAGTCCGGACTCTACTCGCTGGTACTTTCCTCCCGCAAAGCCGTCGCCAAACGGTTCAAGCGCTGGCTCACCCACGAAGTCATCCCGGCTATCCGCAAAACAGGTTCCTATTCCATTCCCGAAAAACCGCAACCCCTGCCACTGGCGGAAAAACTGAATGCGCTGGAACAGATGCTCTCAGACATGGGCATCAATCCGGTGTTACTACGGCAAGTCAAGCTCGACACGGTAGCAAAGTATAATCCCGAACTCAAAGACATGGCGGAACTGGGGAAAAAGCTACTCGGCGCAGAAAACCCGCTGGAGTCGGTTGGGCTGACTCCCACGCAACTGGGAGCAAAACTCGACCCTCCCCTATCGGCTCGACAAGTCAACGCCAAGCTCGAAGACCTCGGACTCCAATATCGCGATCGCTCTGGGAAAAAACCCATTTGGCAACTCACCGAAGCTGGTCACGAATATGGTCAGGTTTATCTGGCGACCAAAGACCAATGGAGCGGCGCTCAGATTCACTGGCAAATTCAGGTTTTGGATTTGATGGGTGATTAAACTAATTTTTTAAACACTGACCCCGCTTTATCGGCGGGGTTTTGCATTCGCCTATCAATCCTTGTCACGATTTAGGGGAGTCCAGCGAGGGTTAGTGGCTCGGCCATCCACCAAATCAAACTCCACTCTGTGCCAGTCTTCTTCGGGGCGATCGCATCTTTTCTGGGATGCGGTCCAGGCGGGCCAGTGTTCAACCCATTCCACCTCATCGGGTGGTAACTCAAATAAGTTGCAGACTTGCATAAACACATCTTCAGCGTTGCCAATCGACATCCCTGGGTTGTCAGGCAATTCCTTGACAGTCACTCGCATTTTGCCTTCGACCTTGGTGATACCCACTTCACAAAATCCGATAGCTGAGTTGCGGTAACTAAATTTCTCCATTTTCATCCTCCAATTTTGGCAGATATTCCGGCACTGGACACCAGAAATCTTTATCAGCTTCGGCCATTTCCTTTAAAATATCCAACGCTGCGAGACAGTCTCCTAAAGCCCTATGACCGCCATTTAATGGCTGTAGTTTATAGTCATCGTACTTGACGGACCATTCTCCACAAAATTGGGCGTACCAAGTTATCAAGCAATGAGCTTCTAACTTTCTTAATCCTGTTTTTACCTTTAACGATTGTTTGATTCTTCTGAGGTCAAAGCTAGAATTGTAAACTATCAAATTATTGTGGGAACTAATAACCCGGGAAACTTCTTCCCAAATGTCATCCAGGCGAGGCGCTGTAGCTACCATTTCATGGGTGATTCCGTGGACTGCTTGGGCTTCTGGGGAAATTGCTTCCCTAGGTTTAATCAGCGTGTCAATCTCGGGATTACCCTTAGAATCAATAATTGCAATCTCGACAACTTCCCCCTCTAAGCTAGTTGTTTCAGTATCGAGAATGCAAAAATTTCCTTCAGCGATTATTGACTCTGCCCACTTGATAGCATCAAGTCGGTCGAACTCCATGAAACCACCGTCTCGATACCATTTTTGATATTGTGCCTTTCTTTGCCCTTTCTTTAAAACCTCTAGTCGCTTCTGAAAAACCTGACGTTTTGGCCGAGCAGATTCAGGATTGTCTGGGTCATATAAATGCAAATTATATTTGCTAGTTGAAATGAACCCGACTGGATTCTTGGGACTTAATCCCAATTCACTCAATTGCTTTTTAGTTTTCAAGTTTTCCGGGGGCGAATTATCTCCACCCCACCAAGAATATTCTTTTACTCCCATATATAAACCCCCTTTAAACTAGGCTCTAAAAACTCAAGTTGTTCCATTGACTTGCAGTTCGCTGAATCTGGGCAGATATCTGTCGCGAAAGATGTCACTCGCCATAAAGTTGCAACCAAACGCCTCACTGGCCTGTTCATCTTCGAGGGCATCGCCAACCATCCAGCAGTCACTCAGTCGCGGTTTCCCGAAATAGCGATGAATCAAGACGAGCATTCCCGGGTCAGGTTTACGGAAGGATTCCTCGAAATCATCCTCGGGACGAATCTCAGCGGCTTTGTCGCGCCAAACCATGCAACAAGTGAATCCTTGGTAAGACGGGCAGAACATCCCTAACTCAATCTCGGGAAACAACTCCAGGGCATAGCGGCATTCGGCCAGTGCATCCTCAATCGTCTTGTGGCCTGCCTCAATCGTTTCTTGATTGTAAGCCATCGCCAACTGATAGCCTCGTTCATGCAGACTTTGCACCGCTTTATCCGCCCCCGCTAGAATCTTCTGGTCCCGGGGATGTTGCACGAATTGGCTGCCACTCAACGGCTCCACTAACGTATTATCTTTGTCAAAAATCACGATACCTGTCATACGCTGTCATACGCTCCTGAAACTACACGAAAAAGGGGACAAGATGCCCCCACAAACTTTAACTGGCAACGGACTGAAGATTGTCCTGTCGCCTCTGCGCGTCGCCTTCTTGACTAGGCCGGTGACGTTGGGTTAACTCAGCTTCCCCAGCTTTGAGCAGGTCCTTGATTTCGTCATCCTCCAGCACTGGCAAATCAAGCTTGAGGCTGGCGATCGCAGTCAATGCCCCGGACCGTCGCGCTTGCAGTTGCGCTTGCTCTAGATTCCGCGCTGGAACCGGACGCTCGAACACTCCCACCGCAGTGGTGGCAGGATTTTCGGGCTGTTTGCCGTTGATGCCGGTTGCGTCGGGCAACTCCGCATCATTGCCACCGGCGGGGGTGACGCGGCCCATCAACGCTTTGCGCTGCTCTCGTTCGTCTTGGACTGTCGAGCTATCAACCTGTAACGGATTACAGTTTAGGCTAGATTCTAGGTGAGCAATCTGTTGGCGGACGATTTGTTGAGTCAGTGGATTATCCGTGGCAAACTGTCGCAATTTGGTCAGTCGTTGCTCAACGGAAAGTGGCTCACCCGGTCCATCGTTGTCGAAGTTCCTCAACACTTGATGCTCCCCGGAATCCAAGCAGACCAGAGGCGTGTGATGCGAAATATTATACAAACTAGACCAGACAAAACCATCGGGTTCGACCGCGACCACCACGCCCTCGCCTTGAATTGACCATAAGCGATCGCCTAGTTGGGACAGTTTCGTTTCGGCTGGCGCATCCTCGACCACCAGCAAATCCTTGGGCAGATGGAAGCCATCCTCGCAGCGGCAAGAATCAAACCGGACGTACAGCCCCCGCCGTTTGTCGCACTTTTCCACGATGCCGAGGCGATGTTCGCGTTGTTCTAGCAAAAACCGTTCCTTCTCGAACTCAACGAGCAGCACCCGCGTTCCTGGGGCAAACCGTTCAACTTCCCGCTCTATCTCGATTTCTTTGCGGTAGTTGCCAACGGAAACCCGGGTGACCCCGAACACCGCCCCAATAGCCGAATTGTTCAGTGTGGGCCAGGTATTCGTTCCGGTGATGAGCTTGGCACGCTCCAGAAACTGGGCAATTACATCCGGGGCTAGTTGGTCGGCCACCCGCAAGAAATTCTTGCAGGCTTGCGCCCATTCTTCCGTACTCATCCTTAGCAGTTGGCGTTGGGGACCATTTCCCGCGTTGCTGATAGATGAGTGAAACACGGCCTCATGATAAGACCGCGCTTCTTGGAAGCATTCCACCCGCTCTCGTTCGGCTCTCCTGAGCGCCCGAATCCGGTGATGTCCAGAGATGAGGTAGTATTTTTCCTCATCGTCCCCTGGCGCTTGACCAAACCAGACTTCAAGCGGTGGGGGTTCCGTATATTCCAGTAAATCGTAATACTGCGCGACCGCCTCGGCATCGATGCCTTTTTCTAGCTGCTGCTGTTGTCCTCGCGGCTGGAACTCGGGACGCTCCATAATCGCATCCAACGGCAACCAGAAGGTTGCCGTTTGTTCGTTACCCGTGGCTGGTTCAGGGCGTTGGACCTGCTCAGTGCGATCGGCTTGTTCATGGCGATCGGCTTCGTGGGCGAGTTTGACTGACTGGTGACGATCGCCTTGTTCGATGCGATCGCCTACTTTAGCAGGCTTGGCTAGTTCGTGACGATCACCTTGTTCAGTGCGATCGGTTGGGTGAGCAGACTTGGCTGGTTCGTGACGATCGCCTTGTTCAGCCTGTTTGCCTTGTTGAGCGGGTTTGGGTGACTGGTGACGATCGCCTTGTTCAGCCTGCTTGCCTTGTTGAGCGGGTTTGGTTCGGTCGCGGCGATCGAGTTGGTGGGTGTGCTTGGTGGGTTCAGTGCAATCGCCTACTTTAGCGGGTTTGGTTGGCTGGTGACGATCGCCTTGTTCACCATGTTTGCCTACTTTAGTGGGTTCGGCTGGCTTGCGGCGATCGGCTGATTCACTGCGCCTGACTCCGATAGATTCGTGGCCCTTGTCTGCCTGTTTCGGTGTTGGCTCACCGGGCAAGGGTTTAGATTTTTCTAGCTGGGCGAGGGCAATTTCAATCGGTCCCGGTTGGCTCGAATAGAGTTCAATCTCGTCTAACGGAACTCCTTTGATAATGTCTTCCGGTCCAACGGTGTTGGTCGGTTGAATCCAGCATTTTTTCTGGGATAATTTGACGATAACTCCCGTTACTTTTGCAGTATTATAGACGACTTTATCACCTTTAGCAAACTTGAAAGTTCCCATTGATTTGTCTTTTGATTGAGTGGATATCCAAAACGGTTTGTAGGAAGATTCACCCGGAATTGGAGCGGAACCATCGGCATTGTTGGGCAGCTTGCCGTAGGGAATCACTAAGGATTCTCCAGCATTTTGGAGCAGCACTAAATATTCTTGACCTTCAACATAAATGCGGTCTTTGTCAGGAATTGCCCACACCTGGCAGTCATAACTAAACTCAAATTGTCCCCAACTCGTCTCGACTTTACGGGGTGGCGCGATTTGGACAATGCTCGATTTGACCGTCAAAAGTCCATCACCTGTCAGCACTTCGACCATTTCGCCTTTGACTTCCGACACTAGAGCAATGCCCCAGGGACACCTAACCCAATCTCCTGCTTTGAATGGCACCATTTTAAAATTCCTCCGGTAAACAAACGCTGGCTAATTTGTAATCAATCGGCAACTCTTTCAGTTGTTCGATTTGACTCCAGTCAAAGTTACGTCCGATAAACGAGTCAAACTCTGGACAATTCCCACGAAACCACACGCAACGGCTATCAACCCAGCACGTTTCTCCCAAGCGATTGCGAACCAGATAAATCTTTTCGGTCTGGCTGCTTGGCAAATCCACCACTGCAATCGCCCAGCCGGGGTAACGATTTAACATTGAACTAGCGCTAGGATTATGAAAGCAATCTTGCGGTTCTATCCGCTTGAAAACTAAGGTGAAGGTATTGTCAATCTCCTGCATTTTCTCCTCCAAATAGATTAAGTTGTCCTTGTTTTTCTAGTTGTTGATAGCGGTTACGCTTGCGAGTCTGGACATGGGAAATCACATCATGTTGCAGATGACAGACCGCACATAACGCTTGCAAATTTTCAGGTCTACAATCGGATGGGTCGTGGTTGAGGTGCGCCACGGTCAAAGTAAACCGCTGCTGCTTCTCGATAGGGGTGGATGCACCTGAAGCGTCCGGGATTTCCTCGAAAGTTAGCTCGTACCACGGACTATCGGCTGTGAGGAGTTCGAGGACAAATTCCGGCCAACTCACCCCGGGTCTGCGGCAAGGTTTGCCACAGCGTTGACAGGTCCAGTCCGCTTCGTCTTTGAGGGTCCGGGCAATGTCGTCCCAATTCTTGGGGTACAGTCTTCTATCCATCGGCATCGTTGATTTCCTCCTCGCTATATCCATAGGCCAGAGCCGCATCCTGCCAGACTCCCGGTGGATACCGCTGCTTGAGCGCGGCAATGGGCAACTTGAATTCGGCAGCCGTCCGCACCGGCTGAATGGGTCCGAGTCTCTCAACAGGCTGGTTTGCGAGTTTGAACAAGAACAGACCGGGAGGATTGGTGCAAGACTCCAACGAGCCTTCGACCTGCCGCGCTGCTCCGTAAGCCTTGGAGATGTCCTCCGATGCGATCGCCCGCAATACCCCCGCATCTCTAGCACTGCCATCCAAGATTTCTAACTGCTCTAATTGGCATCTGAGGTCCCTGGGAATTTCTGGGGGCCGTTCTAGTTTTCGGATAACAGATTTCACACCCGCCATCTTCTTCTGGAGGGTTGGTTTATTTGTTCTATTTGATTTATCTGGGGAATCGCTGAAACGTTTGTTAGTGCTGGCTTTTGCTTGTTGGTTCCGAACGATTGGGCCGGGAAGATGCCCATTTGGGCTGACCACCTGCCCATTTGGGCAGTCTGACTGAACGATTGGGCAGTCCTGCTGAACAGTCGGGCAGTTAGGAGCCAGAACGATGGGGCAGTCAGCTTGAACAGTTGACTGGGTGGGGACCGGAACGATTGGGCAGTCCTCCTGAACAGTTGGGCAGTCGGGGTCCATTGAGTCTTCGGGCAGGCTTGGGCAGTCTTGGACCGTGGGGCTAGATTGGGGCTCGATAATTCCGGCGATCGCACTGGACATCCAAAGCTCAACGCTGCCGGTGATGCGCTCCTCCAGCCTGCCGGTGGCAATCAGCTTGGCCTTGGCCTTGTAGAAGGTTCTTTCCTTTAGACCCGTGAGGTCCAGCCAGTCTCGGACCGGCATCGCCACACGCTGGCCCCGTTTTCGCAAGACGCCGACGCAGTAGTAGAGCAAGCCTGCTGCGGTGATGAGTCCATCCGCATAATCTCGCCGGGTCATTTCGATAGATAGCCGATAATGCTGGTTTGGGTGAGGTTGCGCGCTACTCATCGCACCGCCTCCGGTGAATCTGCCCACTCGTTGCAAGCTCTGACCACCTCTTTGGCCTGGTTAAAACTTGATTTCCGTGCCATAATCTATTTCTAGTGAAAAACTTGCCTCGTACATCTGGCAGATGTACGTTAGTCCATATTATACATCTGCCAGATGTACAATATGTTAAACTTTATTAAGTTATGGATTTGTCTAAAAAGTTTCAAGAAACGATGGATGTAATGGAGTTGGGGGTGGCGGAACTGGCTCGACTTTCAAAACGCTCGAAAAATAACATTAGTGAGATTCGGCTAGGAAAAACGAACACAAGCATTCACACCTTTGGTGAGTTGCTAGAGGTAGCCGAGCAGGCGCGTCCTGGGTTTGTGAACCGATTTTGTCAAGAAGTAAGCGGGAATGTTCTTTTTAGCAGTGACTCGCTAGACCAGATTATTTCCGAGCTCTCTCAAGAGCAAAAGTCGATGCTGCTCATGTCGCTGGCTGTCAACTTAGACGCGAAAGATGCAACTCCTGCGAAAAACAAGAGATTTTGAGCCTGATTGTAGGCATAATTAGAGGGTCGATTTACAACGCAGGTGTCATGGACCAAAACCACCATTATGGGGTTAAACAAATTCAGGTTGAAGAGATAGTCAATCAAATTCAAGGGCTTTCGGTGGAGCAACGATTAGAACTTACGCGGCAGCTCATTAGCAAAAATGCGTCGGACATGAGAAACGGTAGCTTTATTATCCACGTCAACAAGAGTGTTGACGAAATTAGCTGCCAACTTCAAGGCTTGCCCAAGATAGTTTGGCAGAAGTTGCTCCAGGCCGTTGCAATGTGCATCATGCCCGACAAATAGTTCAAAACTCGCCGGTAAAGCACAACCCCCTCAACCGAATTGCTTGTGCTTTGCTGGGGATTAGACGGTTATTAAACTGTAAAGGTTTTCAGTTTCATCTCGTCTGAAATCTTAAGTTTGACTCGCCATAAACTGTAATGTTTTCAGTTTGAGTTCAACATTGTCGAGATGGTTTTGTTCTGCTGAAGAGTTGCTCAATTGTTCCCTTTATCTTGTCAAAATGCAGGTTGATGGCGTGACCGTATTGGGTTACTAGGCTAAAATAGAATTGGACCGCTACAGCCTACCGCAAGGAGAAGCAGATGCAAGGAACGAATCAAATGGCTCAATCTTGGCGTTACGAGGTCAAGGCTCTAGTGGACGGACGCTATCGTTTGCTCCTGTGGGATAGCCTCGACCGATTGGGCTGGTGCTGTTTGAGTTTTGACTCCGAAGCTGAAGCCACCGAGTATGGCCGTGACCTCGAACGAGACTGTGGCGATAGCCTAGGGCATAGCTCCGCTTACCGCACCTGGGAAAGTTGCCCGCCTTGGTTGCTGGCTAGTTTTGCGCTGATTGACCCGGAGCGAGACAAGCTCTACCGCGACTGGGCGATTGAGTGCCGTCAGGATGAGTTCCTGCTACATGACCCCCTGACGAACGAGGTGCAACGGTTTGAGCGTTTGGACGACCCGAGGCAGCTAGAATCCTTGTGCGACTGGATTGACCAACTCGAACGAGAACGCCGCAAGCTGTAGAAGAAAAGAAAAGTAAAGAAAAATAAAAGAAGCGTTCGCAACGGGCGAAATAATTGGAGTAACCATCATGCTCGAATTCTCGTTCGTCCTCGTTGCGTTCTGGCTCATCCCTGCCATCGCACATTGGCAACAACAATCTCACTAGCTTGCGCATGGGGCAGATTCATTCGAGGTCTGTCCCATGTCTTTTGTTTATCTGCTGCATTACGAGCAAGCGATCGGCAACCCGCATCAAGCTCACGGACTCGCCCAGCATTATCTCGGCTACACGCGCAACTTAAGCCAGCGACTACAAGACCATGCCCAGGGGAAGGGAGCCAAGTTAACCGCCGCCTTTGCCGAGCAAGGAATTCCGTTCGAGTGTGTCCGAATCTGGAAAGGTGGGACCCGCAGTCTCGAACGTCAACTCAAACGGCGTCACAACCATCCGCAACTCTGTCCAATTTGCAATCCTCAACTGCAACACTGGGACAAACCACAGTCGAAAAAACGGCCACCAGCGCGAGGTGAAGTCGTAGGAAAAACTTGATGAACACTGCACAATCCCGGTGGTTGCTGACCATTTTGTTCGGTCAATGGTTAATTGGAAGTGTGGCAATTTTGATAATAAAGGCAATCGTTTAGGCTATCGCATTAGGGTGAAATAATCGATAGAATACTATGCTAAAACGAGTTTCTTCTAGTCTGATATCTGGCTTTTGTGACAACGAAATCCACTGGTTTTCTGTCCAGTTATTAGCCCGACAAATTAAGCGTTGGCTCTGGCGAGATTGTTTTCGGCAAGGGATTGGTGTGACTTCCCTAGAAAACTACCTCAATTATGTCGCCCCCGAACGTGCCATCGCCGCGCCCCATTTTGCCCGCCAACTAAAACGTTACCCGCAATATGGCGATATCCAGCATATCCAGCCCCTGCGCCACAGTCTGCGGGTGATGTTCGCTGATGATTTGCGGCTGGCTCCAGTGTTTCTCGCTAAAGCTGACCTGTGTGCTTTGGCGGCTCCTTCTCGTCGGTATTGCCAGTTTTATGAGCGGGTGATTTCGCCAAGGTTAGTCCGGTGCAATTATCGCTTAGATGGGGACAATCTTGAGTCAGTTTGGACCACCAACTTGGGTTTTGATTGTCGGGAAACGGCACAAAATTATCAAGCTCAATTACTAGAAAATCAACTCGCCAGTTACGCCCAATTACGCCGTGGGCAGCGCACAGTTTGTCCTTGGGAGTTGAAAGTATGGAATCTCCAAGCACAAGAACAAGCAAAAATTGAGCAAGCATTCGCGTTGGTTGAAACAAGGGAGGAACAGCAATGAACAAATTTGGTTTTGCGACTAACATTGACGACGAATACGAATTTCCTAGCTTACAATTTCAACTTGCTCAGTCCGTCGCCATCCGCAACAATACGCCGCCGACCGAATGGGATGTCGTGGAAGTGACCGGCGTCAAACTCGACTATGCCCGCTGGCCTTTGCCCCTGGATACGCTACGTTATCCGCCTCAATGGTACTACTGCGTCAAAGCGCCCGACTCCCTGCATGAACGCTGGCTGGTGGCGCAAGAGTTATGCGACATTCCGCAACTGAAAATGCTTCAAGCGAATTATCGAGCATTAGAACGCATCCTCGACTTGGAAGCCTTAATCGCTGAGTAAGCGCAAGTCTGGGCTGTTTCGGAGGTAGTCAGTATTAGCTGGCTTTCCTCCGAGTTTGAGCTAAATAAAAAGAGTAACAAAAAGTAAAAAAAGCAAGCTATCGCAGGGGGTGAAATTATCGGAAAAAACGATGAAGCCACAAGCTAAAATAACCGAATCTGCTACAACGCGCCAACCCCGCTATCGCATACTCATTGGCAGCATCAAACCGAACCGGAAACTGAACGAACTAGGACGGCAAGCTCAGAACTGGACGATGGTCGAGTGTGTCCTAGCTTGGGCAAAAATGGCTCAACAATGTCAGTTGCCGATAGAGGACCATATCGAGGTGAATTTGTCAGGAGACATCCTCATCTCGAAAGAACTCTACGATGGAGCCGATGGATTCGTGGAAGGCTATTCCTACCAGAAAAAAGTTTTGGACGAACCGAACATAGACTACGACATTACCACCGAATGGACGGAGGAAGAATGGGAGCGAATGCAGTGGGAGCCGACTCTGCTAGAAGGACTCAGCTACCTGTTTCATTCGGGCTTATCCGATGGCTTGTGGAACGAACAAAACTATCAACGAATCAAGTCTATCCAGCCCCAGGTTGACCCAACTCGCCTCGACCGAACTCCGCCAGAACCAGACGATTACCTAACGTTCTAGGACCAATTGGGGATGAACAATCCCCAGATTAATTGAGCAAGCTCTCGCTCAAACTGAATCAATCCAATTAACGTAAGGCAAATATCATGACCACTGAACGCATCCAACAGACCGAATCCTTGCTCGAAACTTACGGCAAACTCCGCTGGCAAAAGTATATCCTTGAACAACAAATCAAAGAACTCGAACCCCAGGCCATTCAACAAGCCTTTGAGGTCCTCTGCCAGGGCGAAACTATCAACGGTAAACGCAAAGTTTACGAAAGCCACAACGACTATCCTTGCAGTATCACCCTGCAATTTCGCACGGTCAAGCCCAAGCCTAGCGACGACCAAGACCTCGAAAGTCTCGCCGAAGCCATCGCACTCGAACAGCGCAAAGCCGAGTACCACAATGCCGACGCGCTCCAGTCCATCGACGCGGCGATCGCCACCTTGCAAGCCAAACGCGACCAACTCTCGCAAACCGACGCAGGCCGCCAACTCCAAGCGGAATATGCCGCTCGTGAAGCTGCCCTGACTTGCAAAAAACCCAGCTTCTTAGTTCGATTGGAATAGCAAATCAATAATCAGCAATTTAATGAGATAAGCGTTCGCCCAGGGTGAAGTCATCGAGGAAAAAAGATGCAACTGATTCAAGCACCCTGGGTTGAACAGCAAGGGAAACGGGTTTTGCAATGTCATCATCGAGGAGACCGGCGTTTTTCGAGCCATCATTGTCGGGTGCGCTCGTTCGGTCGAGTGGACACGATTGCCAACCATTATCATCGGGCCAAACTATTCGGGAATGGCAAGACACCGCAGAATGCCCTAGAGTCAAAGGATTGGGCGAATCTAGGGTTGGCGCATATTGGTTGGCGTTTGGGCGATTGGACGCTGCCGATTTGTCACGAACCGGACTCTCTCGACTGGGGAGAACAGTACCATATTGCCCTGTGGCTCAAGTATGTGCGAGACCACCAAGCACTGATTGAGTACGCGGCCCAGTTCGACCAATTCCAAGACGAAGACGAATCCATCCAGTTTTCCACCGCTCACATCTGGCAAATTTTAGTCAGTGACGGTCCGTTGTTTTTGCGCCATCGGTGTCAGCCAATGGTTCAACTAACTAAACCCCTGCCGATGCTGGAGATTCGAGCAAGGCTAGATTGTGACATCTACACCGGCATCATCGCAGTAATCATCGATCGCCACTATCCTCAAGCCATTGCCCAGGCTTTCCCCACTGCCTACGCCAAATACTGTCAGCACCGTGACTCGTTCACCCCGGGCAAACTCCAACTGATTCGCATCCTAGACAATCCGCCGTTGTTCCTGGCTCATCTGGCTCTGGCCGATGATGCGGTAGGCGCAGCGATCGCCTTGCAGGACTGCTTGACCAAACTCCATCAGTTCGCCACCCAACGGCATCTGAGCGTTTACCTGCCACCGCTGCCTACCGATGCGATCGCCACAAACTGCCCCGGTGCGATTCTGTGCGACTGGCCCGAAAACACCGGAGTCCGTGGGAGCGAAAGTCTAGGAAAGACAATGAAAACGATGAAAAGACAGCATAACTAAATGAATAATTCAGAGCAAAATTAAGTGAACGAGAAAGAATTATTCATGAACAGAAACCAACAAAAACTAACAAAAAGGCTCTCGCGTAGGGTGGAATTAACGAGGAATTGAATCATGACTCAAGCAACTGAAACCAACAACAAAACCGTGAAAAACAACATCATTGACGATTCTGCACTAGGTTATCAAGTCTCCGATTATTCGGAACGGTTGTATCGCCAAGTTTATTACGCACTTCGTGAAGAAGTCGGATTTATTGCCAAAGTTGGAAGCAAAGAGAAATTTGACTGGAAACAGTACAAGCAAAACTTCGCCAAAACGTTTGGAACGCCTGAGAACCGCAAGTACACCCTCAAGCAACTCCTAGAATATGCCCAAGTTAAACTCGGCAAAAACCTAGAACAACTCCTCGAAACCAACCGCAAATCGTGCCAACGTTATCAAGATTATCAAAACCGTTTCCACCAAGATGAAGAAGAACTAGACGAAATTCCTCACTAAACCGCTTGAACCAGGTGGGAGTATCACAAGCTCTCGCCTGGTTTGAAACTCATGCAATCTATCAATTAACGAGGTCATTCTCATGGAAAACCAACCGAATCAATCTTACCAAATCATGGCTATTTCTGACCTGTTCATCCCTAAACTGAACGTAGCTGAAACATCGTCCGAATTTGACCTGCCCGACTGGCTTGAAGAATACGACGAGTCCATGCCCGTGGATGAAGCCACAACCGCAGCCGAACAACGCTGGCTAGATGAGCGCGACTACTACCAAGGCTAATCTGGCTCAGTCTTGGGGTATCATAACAGCGTCGTATTGGAGGTCTACCGCCATTTTCGCGCCTACCCCAAGACGCAGCGCCCCCATCCGCCGCGCTCCTAGTGTCCCAATCCGCCAGTGCCTGGAAACAGGCATCCTCACCCCAGACCGCACTCATTTTGACTATGGCTGCGGTTACGGCTTCGATGTGGATTACCTGCAAGAACAAGGAATCCGCTCGACTGGCTATGACCCGTACCACCGACCACAGCGCAAACAATCAGCGGATGTTGTGACGTTGTTGTTCGTGCTGAATGTGATTCGTGACCCGATAGAACGAGAGGCGGTCCTAGTGGAAGCGTACCATCTAGCGCAAGAGCAGCTAGTCGTGGCGATTAGCTGGGGTGAGCCGCATTCCCATTGGCGAGTGGATGGCGATGGTTACCGCACCCAATGGAACACCTTCTGCAAATTCTATGATGCAGCGGAAATCCAGACGTTTTTATGTGCGATTCTGGGGCTGTTTCCGACACCGTTATTGGGCGCGACCGGTGCGTATTTGTTCGCCAAAGATGACCGCGTTGATACCCTGCAACCTCACGCCCTAACTCGCACCCAACGCCGTCAACTCCTCAAGCGCTATCAAGACGAGCGGACTCACCTCCTTGCTTCTGGCTGGGTTCCGTCCGAACAAGTCCGCTGGGATAGCATCCTCGCTAAAGGCTATCGTTATCCTAGACTGCGATCGCCCTTGCCTGACATCCCCAATCCCAGCACGGGCAAGCTCAACAAAAGTTTACACGCAGGGGCAGTCGGTTCACCGCGACGGCAATGGATTGAAGCGGCTCTGGCCCGTCGTGACCAGATGCGGATTATAGCGGCACGAATCGAGTACCTGAGTGCGATACAATAACCGCAAACTAGATTTTATTTTAGTGCAATGACCGACCCAACCGCCTTAGAAACTGCTGAAAAAGCCCGTCAATTGCTGCTATTAACTCGCCGAGAAGTGCAGACCGTTTGCACCGCCTTGGAGCGCGGCCACACTCGGATTGCCTTGCAGCAGAGCCAGCTTGTCTTGGCTAAATTGGATGCAGCCCTGGCTCACTTGCCGCCGATGGTCTTGCAGCCGGAAGATTGACGGATGAGCGCTCGTAATCGTCGTTTTTGTACGAGCGATAACCGCTGCTTTTCGTTATGCAGCAAACTGATGAGTTGATAGTAATTATCCAGTTCGATGGCTGGGTCATCCTTGAAACAGCAGGCCAAATCGTCGCCCAACCGTCGAGGGAGTCGGCCCGTAACGCTTTCGAGGAGTTCGTAGAATTCGTCCGTCCCAAAGGCGCGATTGAAGCAGCGATAAGAGTTGAGTCGTCCGTCCGCGTAAGCTGTCCCGGTCTGCTTGATACAACGAGGTAATGCGATGAGCAACGATTTCGTGCAAAGCTGCCAAGAATTCGTCAATAACTCGCGTCGTTCTTGGGGATTCTCGATGACATTTAAGACATAATTAAGGCTAACAATATCGGGACGATGGCAACAACCACAACAGAGCGGATAGTAGTACAAATCCCAGCCCGAAGCCCGATAGCCCATCTGCCGCAACTGATTGAAGTCGGCACCCACTCCGCAGCCAATATCAAGTAGGTAATCATCACGAGTAAGAATTCCTTGGGCAATGGCTTGGCGGAAGAGTGGAGCTAGTTTGTTCTTGGCCCGGGCAGCCAGATGTCGGTTGATTTGCACGGTTTTGGTGGTTAAAGCTGATTTCGCATCGAATTGGGTAGGACCGAACCAAAACGTTCATAAGTCGAATTAAAGTTACTTTGGTAGCTGGTGTCCCTGATAGAAATATCGCGCATCAGCCGCATATCGCGCAAGATTTCTGTTTGCAAATAACGCTCCTGCGCTGTCCCCCGATACAGGTCGAGTTGGTAAACCGTATATTCAACTTTATTTTGCAACCGATTGATGTAGTTGCTCCGGTTGGCTTGCAACCCCTCGGTGTTGTTGTTTCCCAATGCCAAAAACTCGTTATCCCAAAAGTCACTGCGCCAGTCTTGGTTCAAATTTGAAAAGTGCTGGAGTTGCGTTCGTAAACCCTCGCCCATCTCCCCGCGTCGGACGCGCTCCCCAAAGCCCCCTTGTCCTGCATAGGAGTCCGGAACGTAACCAAAATCTCGCGTGTTCCCACTTTGTTTGGTCGCGTTCCCTGCCCAGCCGTCGCGCACCCCTGCGGCCCGTTCAATCTGGCTCATCTCCCAGGTGCGGCTGGTCAGTTCTTGCTCAATCAACCGGCCTTCCCGGGAATTGTGTCCATACAGGTCATACTGGGTCCGCAGGTCTTGGATCGCTCGTTCTTGCTGTATCCAGGCATTGTCTAGGTATTGCTGACGTTGCTGAGAATCCCCAGGCATCTTAGTGAACAACTCGCTGTTGCGCTCTCGGGAAGCTGCACGCAAATTTTCGCGGGTGCCATTGATGGTGACATACTTGACTTCTCGACGGTTCGTGCGCTCTCCGTAACGGCCTACCACGGTCTCCCCCGCTTTGGTCACGCCGGTGGGTACTTTGCCAAATCGCTGATTGCCCGTCTTTTGCAGGGTGGATTCCACGCCGATTTTGGCGGCCCCTTCCGCTTTGCACTCGACGAACGATTCAACAGCTTGCGAGAGCGCCCCACTCGGGTCGATGCCCCCACTAACGACTATGCCCGTGACCGCGCTCGTTGCCAGCGAATTCATGAACCCGACTAAACACCCAGACGATTTACCCTTTGCTACCATCTGCTTGATATCGCCCCTTGTAAACCAACGGTCCTCGGTAAGTGTCACAGTACAGCCACCGATTCGCCTGGGCCAAAGCTCGGACTTGCTCGCCCCCAGCGTACACCCAGAACAACGGATTAGACCGCCCCGAATGCTCCTGCGCCAACGCATACTGATGGAGCAACTTCTCTAGGTCCCAACTGCCTCGGGTCGCATACGCACTCCAGCCCCGGGGCACACCTAACAAATTCAACCGCTCAAATCGCATCGGCACGTTCAAGTCCACGACAATGTTAAGCCCCCGACTTTGCCAATACCGACTTAGCCAGCGTTTCCGATAAATCTGGTACAACGCCACCGCAGCCGGTCCGTCTGGGTCAATGCTGAAATTGACCTCCACGCAACCGAACGGCTCACCCTCGGGCACTCTGTCCGGCTTCTTCCAGAGTCCCTCAAACTTGTCATCCCAAATGTAAAAATGCCAGGTTCCACCCCGGACCACCTGCACGTTCGTGGTCCCCCACGGCGTTACCGGCATCGCCATCATCCCCGCACACCGCTGCTCATCTAGCACCGGAATGTCCCACTCATTGTCTGTGGGCAATGCACCACCGCCATACACTCTCATCCGCCTCCTCTCTCTCTAATTTCCCCGGGGAAATTAATACTCCCTTTTAGACTCGGAACGGTTCGACTGGTAGCATATCAGATGCAGCTTTGTCTAGTTGGTTGGCGGTCGGGTTGGCTAGGTTGGTGCTGTTCGGGGCTGGTGTTAGCGATAATTTTAGGCAGGTCATCGGCTCAAGAAAAAAGCTGAAAGTGAATGGGTTAGTTTCAAGTTTACCGGATAAGGTGCGTCATAATTCTGGCAATTCGGAACGGACTAAATGGTGATAATAATCACGAATAGTCATCGAAGCTCGTCGAAAGTCGATGCAGCCAAATTCGATGAAATAGTTTTTGGTTAGTAGGGTTTCGCTATGCTAAAATAGCGGACATACTTCAGCATTTAGCACATTAAAACTGGGCCTGTAGCTCGTTGATGTTGTTCTATCCGGCTCAATTTCGATAAATCTTGTTAAGTTCAAACTCTTGATAATGTTGCAGGTTAATGTTTGGAAACACCGCGCCTAAACTCAAAGAACTTGCAAGTGAGTTGCGGGACATCAGTCTAATCTTGATTCAATGAGGATTCTTCAAACTGAACCGAGTGAGTCCGAGTGCAACCCAATGAAGTGCTAACCGTTCATCCAGACTTGGCGATTCTTCAAGAGACGTTTGCCGATTCTCCTTCAGGAGACGCTTCGCGATTCTCCTTCAGGAGACGCTTCGCGATCGCATCCAAAACTAGAGTGCTCATTCGGTCGGGGGAGGGGTGACGCGCTGGCCTACGAGGCATTGCCCGTCAGCCCCTCCCCACTCCCTCACTCGCGCCCCCCGACCCCCAGGGGAGGTTCAGTCAAATCTTGGCGATCGCACAAACATTGAGTGCTCATTCGGTCGGGGGAGGGGTGATGTTCTGGCCTCAACAAGTTGAGACATCGCCCATCATCCCCTCCCCGCTCCCTCATTCGCGCCCCCCCCGCCCCCAAGGGAGCGCTCATGGCCGCTGGGCCAGCCCCCCCCAGCAATTCTAGTCTATAGGGGTGGTCGGAATCGGTAAAGGCCTCAGACTCGCAAACAATCTCTAACCAAATAGGCTACCTGAAGGATTTCTAAGCTCCTGGCGTCGCTAAGAAATCCTACCAGGTAGCGTATTTGGCAAGAGATTCTAAGCGACTCCGAGCAAGTAACTCCGACGTAAGCGATCCCCGTCGGGCTACCAAAGTATTGGGTAGAATCCCTAAGTTCTTGCAAGCCCGACGGGGATCGCTAAGTCTCCGTAAGCCTTGACCTAGCTAAGAATTCGTAAGGCGGTGGCAGTTGACTGTTCATTGCGTACACCGTCTGCGGCAACCCCCGCCTAACGACTTCTAAGCTTTCCTCGCACCCCTATAACCCTCAAGGGGGCGGGGGAAGAAGAGCCTCGCACAGTTAACTTAGGAGGACAACATCATGAATACACACATCAATCTCTCGGTGGTCAACGGCACAGCAGTCCAATTCCGGGGAGTAAACCGGCACTACATTGGGCGTTTCAATGCACGTTACAAGTTGGCACAATCTGCATTGGCGAATCCGTTCCATATTGGCAAAGATGGCAATCGCGAAATGGTCGTTGAGAAGTATCGTCATTGGCTCTGGGCGCAAATTAAAGCGGGTCTGCGGGGCGAGTCCAATGCGGCTTTTGCTGAGTTGATTATGTTAGCAAAACGGACGATGCGGGGCGAAGCTCTGGAGTTGGCTTGTTATTGCGCTCCGTTGGCTTGTCATGGCGATGTGATTGTCAAGGCCATTCATTGGTTGATTCAGGAAAATCTAGTCGAAGGGAAAAAGCAAGTGAAGAAAGAGAAGAAAGAGCAAGAAGTAAGCAAAAAGAAGCGAGTAAAAAATAAAGGGCTATCGCTGGAAGTGAAAGAAAATCTAGTTTTGGAGTCAGCTATGCAACTTAATTCAATCTCGAACATCTTCAATCCAGCGCATATCGAGCAAGCGAAACTGAATCGTGAAGCTGAGTACGAAATCAAGCATTTGCAGTACATTTTCAAGCAGCTTTATTATGGATTGCGGCACTTCTGGTGGCAGTCGATTAGCAAGAAAGAGATTTGGCGGAATGCGTATGAAATGGGTCAACTCGATGTTTACTTGATAGCTCCAGGGCGGCGTAATCCAGACGGTAGCTACAGTCAAGCCGAATATGACTGGGACCGGATTAACGATTGGAAAGATGGCTTATGGGCTACTTATCGCAACCAGTTCTATGAAGAGTTCGAGGCGGAGTTCTTCTTGAGCGAGATTGCCAAGGCAAATACGGTCAAATCCCTCAATCACCGGACTTCCATGTTGTTGTCTACGGCCAAGGCTTATTTTGGCGATCAGCTCATCAATGCAAACAGCGAGGTGCCAGAGCTAGACCAAATCAAGGCCGCATTGCTAGAGATTAACAAAGCCCAGCTAGAAAAGCGCAAGTCCTATCAAAAGCAACCTCAACAATTGCGGAGCCAAGTTTCAGATAGTCAGCCAGTTGAAGCAGTCGAAAAACCTGTGCAGAAGTCGCAGCCGAAACGCAATCAACCGGCAAAATCGAACAAGCTAGAGATTGTCGCGATTCGCAAGCGCCAGCAAGCGGAGGCCCAGGCGTGGTTGGCTCAAAATCCAGAGTTTGCCGATAACGTGGATGCGAGTCTGGGAGTCAGTGCAGTCAATGCAGAAAAGCTGGAGAAAGCTGCGACAGAACCGATTGAAATGTAGGTAGTCTTTCGAGAGGGTGGCGGCAACGTCACTCTCTTTTATTAGCCCTGTTTTGGAGGAACATCATGGAACTCATTCGAGAAAAAACCGCAGCATTCACCGGCCATCGTCAATTTGCAGCAACCGATATATTTCCCGTCCAAATTGCATTACAACGGATGATTGACCGAGCCAAAGAACGAGGGTTTGACAGTTTCATCTCGGGCATGGCAATCGGCGTGGACCAGTGGGCAGCAGGTATGGTGGCTGATGACCCGGACTTACGGTTAATTGCGGCAATTCCCTGTAAAGAACAATATAAGAAATGGCCTAAATCTAGTCAACGCTACTATTTCCACTTGCTAGAAAAAGCCGATAGTGTCCATTACCTTTCCCATCGCACTTATTTTCCAGGCTGCATGAACGACCGCAACAAATGGATGGTAGACCGATGCAGCTTGGTTCTGTCCGTGTGGGATGGACGCAGTGGCGGAACCTGTCATGCCGTGGAATATGCGCTCGACCAAGGGATTACCGTCGTGAACTTCGATCCGGTAAGTGCCTCCTACAAACGCCTCCACCCGGTCCGTAGCCGATAGCGCCTGGATGAGCGGGGCCTTTCCTCGCTCGTTCGTGTCGCGCTCCGGGGCGGATGGATGAGCGGGGTCTGTCCTCGCTTGTTCGTGTCGCGCTCCGGGGCGGATGGATAAACTAGAACACCGAGTAAAAACTAACAACAACGAGCAAGCTATCGCCGGGGGTGAAGTTATCGGTATCAAACGATGCAAACTCAGAAAGGAATTACGCTCGTTGAACTGCTCATCACCGCCTTGATTATCGCCATTATCGCAGCAATTGCCATTCCTTCTTGGCTCTCATTTTTGCAGGACTATCGCACTCGTTCAGCACGAGATAATGCCTATCAAGTCCTACTCAATGCCAAATCCACAGCGCGGCAAACTAAAGAAACCCACGAAGCCTGTTTCCGCGAACATCAAGGCAACATCGAATATTCCGTGCATCATCGTCGATGGGGTGGAACCTGCACAAATGCGGACTGGCAGAGTCTCGGTGTAGCCCAGGTCCAGATTGATGCAGAAAATACCACCTTTTATCATCGTAACAACATCTACCGTGTCCAGTTCAACCATTTAGGAGTAACAAACGGACGATTAGGACGGATTACGCTCATGTCGGGAAACCACCGCTCTTGCACCTATTTGTCCACTTTACTTGGCGCTCAACGTAAAGCCAAAGGACAAAATTGTAGTCGATAAAATGATAGCAAAGCTCTCGCAATGAGTGAAGTTATTGCGAGAGTTTGCTATGCTCATCCGATTCCAACAACTAACTATCGGCAGCACCTTCCGCTACGGCGGCGGTCGCTGGGTCAAGGTCACCACCAACCAAGCCCAACTCATCGGCACATGGACCTCCCAACTCGGTCAACCGATAGCGTTCGCCCCCACTGACCTGACGATTTACCGCTAGAGTTCATGCGCTGGCTTGGGAAAACCCGAGCCAGTTTCTCGCCGTTCGTGTCGCGCTCCGGCTGGGTACGTTACCTGAGTTGGTGCCTGTCAGTTCTCGCCTCAGCCAATTGTCCCCCGTTCGTGTCGCGCTCCGGCTGGGTACGTTACTGAGTCCATCATCGTGGCAGGTCCTCGCTTCAGCCAGTTGTCCCGCGTTCGTGTCCCGCGCTTGTCAGGAATGTCACCTGAGTTGGTGCCTGTCCGTTTTCGAGTCAGCCAGTTGTACCGCATTCGTGTCGCGCCCCGGGCAGGCTGTATAGCTGGTGCATCATGCGATCGCCAAGGGCAGTCTCTGCGAATGGGCCGGTTGATTCGCGCACAAGCAATCGCCAAGGGCAGACTGAATGATTGGGCTAGTGTTGCATTCATGCGATCGCCTTAGCAGCCTGCGTGATTGGGTAGGCTGGTTCACGCATGAGCGATCGCCTCGGCAATCTCGGTGATTACTTCAGTATTGCGATCGCATCGGCACTCATTGTCATTGGGTCGGTTGCTTCAAGTGTTGCGATCGCCCAGGGTAATGTCCAGTTGGTTCGAGCCTGACTCATCGCGTTGGCAGTCTTCATGATGAGGTGGGTTGATTCGCGACGGGACCACAACGCCCAAATGGATGGACTTAGCAGAAACTCAGGACAATTTCAGGAATAAAAAAAACCAAAAGTAAATAAAAAAGCTATCGCAGGGGGTGAAATAAAGGAGAAAAAATCATGAAAAAATTAGGAATGAGTGAAGCCGAATTTATTGCAATCTTTCCGCCCACTGAGAAAGAAACTTGCTGGGATAAGATAGCTACTGGCCTAGAGTGGATTACTTACGCAGTGATACTTTGGATTATCCTACTCAATCCGCTCTACGGGGTATATCAGTACCTGACCACGGAAACATTAGAGCAGGTTTGTGAACAGATTAGAACCGAAATCCGAGCCATCAATAACAATCCCAAGGTCGAACTAAAATATGTTTGGAAAAGCGAATGGGAAATTTGCCCGGAAATCGCTGAACATAAAGCCAGAATTTTAAGAAACAATTGACCCCTGAATGCATAAATCACCAGCAACAGGCGGGTTATGCAGCTCAACTTTTGGAGGCCGAATCTAGCTCGTAAGACTGGAGCACTTCGGCCATCCGCTGACTCACCCATTCGCCGACAGTCTTGCTCTCAACACCCCTCAAGTTAGCCCCCACAAATATGCCAAATTCATCAGCAATTCTAATGCATAAAACCCAGAGTAAACCGGGTATTATAAGATATAATGATGAAAAAGTCAACACAAAGCTTTCGCAGTGGGTGAGACAGACGAGATAGAGTCTGACCCAAAAAAAAAGGAACGGAGGCAACCGTTCCGAACCAACATATATCTAAGGAGATTTTAGATGACAACCGTAGTCATTGCCTACTACAAATCGCCCGAATTGCTAGACGAGGCGATTTGGGACCATATCAAGCATTACCAGAATGTGTCCCGTGCGATTAGTGTGCGCTTCGAGCCGTATCGTAAACCGATATGGCACCGGGGCCATATCGTCCACCACGAACTCAAATTCAAAGCTCTGGTGACCTACCAGACCGTGGATGGCAAGATTCAGACGCGCCGCTGTTCGTCTCAAGGCTGGAGCGTCTATGGCATTACCCGCGAGGACAATCAGGTGCGAGTCCACAGTTGGGATGGTCGGGAGTTGCGTGGGTATGAGCTTGCCGAAGCCAGTTGCACCTGCCGTTCGTTCCAGTTCCAGTCTGGCTTAGTCGAGGGCAAGTGCAAGCATTTACGAATGGCTGCCCCCGAACTCAACCAGTCGCCTTGGCTGGAAAAACCGCTCTATGTCTATCCTTTCCAGCAACGACAAGAGCAGCCGGAATCCGCACCCCCCGAAACAGTCCAACTCCAACCCGGTTTAATCCTAGCGCCTGGGTTCCGGTTGGTCCGCACTGCCGACGGATATCGTGTGGTGGCAGATTTGCGCGATCGCATGGGACGGGAGCAAGCCAAAATCCTGGGGACCGTGGAGCAGCAGGGCGAGTGGCTCCGTTACTCGAATCCGCGTGGTACTTTTGGAAAACGAGTGACTGCCACGGCCACCAACTTGCGGGTGATGTGCCAAGAGTTGCATCAGCGTTCGATGTATAGCGATTGGCAAGTATTTAACTCGAACGCCAAAGACGAGGACCAAGTGGACCTCAACGAATTGGCGAGTGCAGCTATCAACTGGACGCACATCAAACTCAGTCCTAACCGGGCAACCCCGCAGCCTGCACCCCAACCTGCACCAGCAAAATCGGGTGACGACGAAGTGGACCTTCAGGAACTAGCGAGTGCAAGCATCAACTGGAGCCGCATCAAACCGATCGCTAACTCGGCCACCACACGACCGACACCGGAGCAACTGACACCGGCGGCGAAACAACCGACATCCACGCAAGCTGTACCGGGGCAATTGACATCGGGGCGATCGACATTCACGCAACCTGCAACCCTGCAACCGACACCGGGGCGATCGACACCGGCGAAACAACCTGCACCCACTCAACCGACAACTCCGCAACTAACACCCACGCAACAGACACCGGCGAAACAACCTATGAAGTCCTCGCCAAAACAGCCGCAGACTCGGACGATTCGGGTCGAGAAGAACGAAGACACGGGACTCTACTGGTTCCGCGATATGAACACGAACCAATTCTGTGGTGATAGCTACCCGAAAGACCTAGTAAATTACCGTGCTCAACAGTTTATTTTGCTTGGATGTCTTGTTGAAACATTTGACCAAACTAAGGGCAAATGGTACGTCTACAAAAACCAGAAATGGGTTCCTGTTAGTTCGGCACAACGGGCTTTGGTCTTAGCTTAATATCCCATTTGGCCTCTGTTTGCTATCAGATGGAGGTCAGATAGATAGAAAAAGGAAAAAATAAGATTCAAATAAAAGCCTTTCGGATAGGGTGAAATAATTGAAAATTTGTTATGACTCAGACAGACCCAAAACCAACTATTTCGGTATTTGGATTCAAGGAAGAAGATGCGCTGGTTGTGCCAGAATTACCGATTCGCGCACGGAACAATTGCCAAAGTGGACAGTGGGTGCTAGGCGATGAAGACTATGGCTCGAAACTAGCCATGACCATCTTGAAATTTAGCAAATTCTTCGGCAGCCTAGGTCAAACGAAGCATACCCTTTGGGGGCAAATTTGGTTCATCCCTGAAGCGGGTGAATTACCTCACGATGTCGTGATGGTCACCTACATCAAAGGCCGCAGCCTGAGCGACTTCAATCGTTTGGTTGCCACCGTCCAAGCGCGAGGGATTGAACCGGCTGAAGGTCTGTTCGTTCCCAGCTTTGTCAAGCATTCAGGGCAAAAACCAGACGAGATTGGCGTGATGAAACCGATTAACTATTACAGCCTAAAATGGGACTGGATTGAACGCTCGAACTGGGATATGATTGAGAAGGCTGCTGCGGTGTTAGCTGATCCATACAATTTATCGCGAATGATTGACTTGGACGGTACTCGTGAGATGATTTGCCTGGACAACTTGCCGCCGAATGAGATTGCTAACTTGATGGCGGCTCACCTCACCGATTCGAGCCAACCTAGCGAACCCAACGTAAAACTTTTGGTCGGTAGCTAACTCAAAAATTCTCATGGAAGGCTATCAACTTGTTCTGGACATCAACGTTCGAGGACTCCGGTTAGAGAGCGATGATAGAGTTTTGATTTTGAGCGGCCAATACGCCGGGAGAACAGGACGAGTCAGTGTTCCTCGCTATTGGGCAGGTTATGACTGGTTCGACTATTTGATTCGGTTGCCCGGAAATAAACTCATCAGTTGTCCTCGTCATCAACTCCAAAAAATCAAGTGAAAAACTGGGGGTTTTCTAGCCCCCATTTCCCTTCAAAAGACTTATTTAGTCTTTTTTGTTAACTGTTAATATTAACAGCCGCTCACCCGGCATCAACTAGCAGCGTGAGGAGGTGAGGAATCACGCTTTTAGGAGGCAAAACTATGAAACGCATTGACGAAATTTTCAAATGGCAGGGATTTGGTAACGGATTCGGGGATTGGGAGAGTTGGTGTCGCCTCCAAATTTATGAAAAAGA
The DNA here is from genome assembly GCF_025370875.1 of Laspinema palackyanum D2c. Lineage (NCBI taxonomy): Bacteria > Bacillati > Cyanobacteriota > Cyanophyceae > Oscillatoriales > Laspinemataceae > Laspinema > Laspinema palackyanum. The sequence continues at coordinate 87,830 of NZ_JAMXFD010000017.1, read as the reverse complement.
CCAAACGATAATTGCGATCGCCACCGACTGTGGCTCCGCCGCTGGAACGAGTATCACTAACTGCGTGGAGTTCTTGGTGCCCTTGGTCGCTAAGAGTTACAACCTTGACCTTTATCGCACCATTTGGATTGAACATTATCCCTCAGACTCCTCTCTGGGAGAAAGTTTTAGCGAAGTTTTGTTGCAAAGAGAGGGAGACCAATTAGCAGAACCAGACTGGAAACCTCGGAGCAAACAAGAGATTGAGCAACTGATTGGGGAATCGCTTTCGTAAACATTAAATTGAGGAGTATCTACTATGGAATTTACCGACTTCTGGAGCCGCAACGGTTGGCTCTGTCAATTCCAGCATCACAGGGAAATCGTGGGGGATTGCCTGATAATTGCGCCCCATGTCAGACCACCTTATCCGGTGAGCGATCGCTATCACGGCTGGACCGTCCCTGCGCTGGAAGACTGGCTCACCGAACTAGACGAGGCCACCTTTCTCACTACGGTGTTAGCGCAACAACAAACACCAGCGATGGACCTGCGAGTATTTCCTGCCCCTGACGGCAACTGGCACGCCGCTTGGCCCTCGCTCTGTGAACAAGAACCGGGCCAGATTTATGCGAGGGTTTGCCGTTTCAGCCCTCATCCTAAGATGAGAGACTGGGACTGGGAGGAGCGGGTCGAAGCCAACAGATTGCAGCATACTCAAGACCAACTCGCTCGGGCTGCCCGGATGATTTGGCGCGCAGTCCAGCGGGGTCAGTGAGAAAGTAGGTAATCGCTTCCCCAAAAGGCGATCGCCTGCCAAAATCAAATTGTAGTCTTGACAATTGTTCCTAATCAAACGGAGGAAAATCGGATGAATCTTGAGCAAATCAAAATGTTTTTGGACAGCCAGAGCGAACATTTATCGTTGAGGGATTACCTAGCCTTGGCTAAAGTGGCAAATCATGCTGCGTTTTTGGCAAGCAGCGATGATGAAGGGTGCGACCCGAAAGTTGTCAGTCATGCAGATTACTCACTGCAACAGGAAGACTTTTGTCATTTCCAAGATGCGGCTCAATCTCAACTTGATGAGCTAGATTTTTGGTGGTTTTACGAGTCCAACTGGAATCCGCTGCTAGAAATTCAGCTTTCCTCGACTCACTGGATTAACCTAGCCCAATGGCTCCTAGAACGTGCGGCCCAAGCTCGTCAGGAATTTTTGCCCTACGAACAATTGCAATTATTTAGTGAAAATTAGATAGGGGTTACTAATCATTCAAAAAAAGGGACAAAATAGCAAATGCAAGCCCTTAATTTGATGTTTCTCAGTTTCAACAATTAACGAGGTAAACTAAACATGGCTAGTTTTAGTCAATTCCCAGTCGTTTCAGTACAGTATCAACTGGCTCTGTCTCTGGTAGCAACGATGCACCAATATCAGATAAGGAAAGATGCCACGCCATACCTGGGACATTTGCTTTCTGTTTCTGCTTTGGTCATGGAAATGAGCTGTACTGAAGAAACAGCAATTGCGGCGCTCTTTCATGATGCTATTGAAGACCTAGAAAATCCCACAGAAACGATTAGTCTCATTCAAGAAAAATTTGGGAAGTATGTCCTAGAAATCGTCTTGGGCGTGACTGAGCAAAAAGAGTTACCCAAACCAGAACGGAAACTAGCCTATATCCAACAAGTCAAAGATAGTCCCCTTGAGGTGGTTTACGTCTCATTCGCAGACAAATTTCACAATTGGGTGAATGGTTATGCTCGTCAGCCGGAACTGGTCGATAAATCGGTGATTGAGTTCTATCAACAACTGATTCCAGTTTTTGAGCAACGTCTCCATAATCAGGTTGCTCGATTTTATCTTAGTATGTTGGTTGAATCTTTTGAGAAAGTAACTGGATAATCTACGAAGCGTAGGCGATACTAGATAAAGCCTTGTCAGACGAGCCAAAATACAACCTTGAAAAAACCCACTAAAATGCAAAAACAAAGCAAAGTCTTGTCAATCAAAACCTCGAAAATTCCTTGCCCTTGGTACGAAGACTGGACTGCCTCAACCCAGTATCTTCAGGAAAAATCAGCGTGGAATTTTACTCGAAAAGGATTACCTCCCAAAGACCCTAAATTGTCCTGGAAAATCAATTGTATTAGAGGAGTAGTGCAAGCGGCTGGATTCATGTCAAATAGCGTCGGACTGCAAAGAAAACCCGGGTATTTTTATGGTAATATTCCAGAAAGAGTTGAATCGATTTCGCTAGAATCTTGTATTGAAATGGGTGAGGACGAGTTCGTGCAAACTTTGACCAAAAAAGTATGTCACAACTTAGCTAATAAAGAATTATATCTAGCAGAATACTTGATGCAAGTGCGGGTTGTAACTCAAACAAAATCTAGTTTATAATGATTACCAGAGAGTCCATTTGGTGAAAGTCTAGTTGGAGATTAACAATGCTCATCAGCCAATACAAAGGAATCCTGCTTTTCGTGGGAGATTCGTTACGAGAATATTCGGATAAGTTAGGGTATGACGCCAACGACATATTTGATGTCAATGACATCATTACTGATGGTGAATCTAGTTACCTTATCAAATCATTTCAAGTTGATGAGGAATTGGGGGTAGTCGCTAATTGCGAATTTATTGATGAAGAAAGCAAGTAAAGGAGCATCTTATGTCTCTAGGGTTTGGTGAATGGGCGAGGCAAGTCTCGAATGCGTGGCGAGAGGAATATACTCGGGATGGTGTGTTCGACGATAGCGAGATTCAAAACTACCAGAAACAAGGTTATTATGTGCTGTACGAATCGGTCGAGGTGTCCTGCCCTGAAACGGATGGGTTGCTCGGATATGCCCGGTCAATCCTCAGCCAACCCGATGGCAGTCCGGCTATCTTTCTGAGTCAAGAACAAGCTCAAGATTTTGCCAAGGAACATCAAGCATTCTGTGCTAAACCTACAGGAACCCACCGGCCCAAACCCAAACCCAAGCTCAGGGCCAAGGACCAGCCCAGACCCACCGATGCAGTCTTAGGCGGTAGGGGAACTCAACCTAAATCGACCGATGCAGTCTTGGGAAATAGTCTTACTGCCAGCCGTGAGCAACTTTTTCGCAAACTCCAAGCCAAAGGTGGAACGCCGCAAGAATGGGCGAGACTGGCAATCCTAGACCGCGAATCGGGCTGCACTCGCCCCCAAATGCCTCGGGTCCCACCTTATCTCGCTGCTTGGAATCAGTGTGGTGCAAGTTCCTGAACAACTGGAAGCGTTCGGCTAGTGAGCGATCGCCATTGCGGATTCGGCGGTTGGTTCTTGCCGATCGCCACGGATGCACGACTCATCAAGGCAATGTGCCACGGATTGCGGTCAGGTGCGAGTGAGGCGATGGTGTCCGGTTGGTTTCGGCTACTTACTTGGCGATCACTATCAAGGGGGACGATTTGAAACCGCACCCTTGCTAACTCTCGCCGCACTATACCCAAGTGGTCAAGGTCTTGTACGCTAACGTCAGATGCTATCCCTGTCAGAGTTAAAAAAATATTCTGACTGTCCTATTTTATCTGCGGAACGTGGGTTGGTAAGCTAGTCGAACTTGTTTAGAGTGAAAAAATCTCAAATGGCACAGCTCAAAATTTACGGAAACGCAGCATTTTTCGCTGAATCTCGGAACTTAATTTCTGACGTAATACATTCTTGCGTTGTGGACGCGCTTGCTCTTCCTCAAGACAAACGGTTTCATCGCTTCTTACCCCTTGAGAAGGGAGATTTCATTTATCCGTCTGACCGCTCAGAGAAATATGTAATTATCGAGGTCAGTATGTTCGAGGGACGCACAGTTGAGACAAAGAAGAAGCTCATTTATTTGCTATTTTCCCGGTTGTCAGTGCAAGTCGGAATTAGACCTGTGGATTTAGAAATTACGATCACAGAGACTCCAAAACATAATTGGGGAATCCGGGGTGTGGCAGGAGATGAGTTAAACTTAGACTACAAAGTGGAACAGTAGCGGAATGAAGAAACCATATAATGGTTTCTCTTGTAACCGATCCAGTCTTGGGCGATCGTACCACTCAACCTCACGCGACCGAGGCAGTTCTAAGAATCGGACTTACTATCAGCAGATAACAACTTTTCCGCAAATTCCAGGCCACAGGTGGAATCCCTCAAGAATGGGCGCGGCTGGCAATCCTAGGCCGCGAATTAGGTTACTCCCGTCCCTAAATGCCCCGCGTCCAACCCTATGTGGCAGATTGGAATCAGTGTGGTTCATATCCCTGAACAACCAGAGGCGATCGGCTCGTGAGCGATCGCCACGGATTGCGTTTGGGTGTGACTAAGGTAGTGTCCTCAACGATTGAATCTGGCTACTTGGCGATCGCTTCCAAAGGGGACGATTTAAAACCATACCCTTGCCAACTCTTGCCCTGAGCCAGATTCAGCCGGACCGATTTAGCAGCATCGGGCTGTAGACTGCTTGAGAAGGCGATCGCTTTAACAAGATACCACCGGCTGTACACTGGACCCTTTCGCCCTTCGCCAGTCATGCTCACAACTTGTCCTGATAGCACCTTTTGAGTTACAATCCCTAAAAGGGGGAAACTTGAGAAACTACTATGAACCAAGAAACCGTTGAAAAACTGAAAGAACTGGCTAAGTCGATTGCCTACTTCCAAAGTTTGCATCCAGATGAGCAAACGAAGCTCTGGCCGTTGCTAAATAAAAGCGTGCAATCCACTATCGAATTGCTAGAGGCGATTAGTGACCAACCTCGAACCTATGCCGAACTCGCCGCCATTATTCAGCTTCATCCCAATACTGTCAGCCAAAAACTAAACGCACTGAGTGAATCTTTTTATATTGAACTGGGAACGAATACGGCTTATGCGCCTCCGAGTAAAAAAGGCGGAAGAATGCGACGTCTGGCTAAGAAAACTTTAAATTGAATCAAGCTCGTTTACGCGGCCAAAACACGGAACAAGGCAGCATCGGGCTGTAGACTGGTTGAGAAGGCGATCGCAAGTAGGCATAGCTGCTGCTGTGCAGCATTGACAAGATACCACTGACTAGCCACGGGACCCTTGCAACTCAGTCGCATATCCGCTTTAAAATCGTCAGGAGAATTACAAGCTGTGCCAAAAGATTTAATTGAGAATCAAGCTGGATTAGATGCAAAACTCACAGCCACTTTAGATACTCTAAGGGGTCAAATTAGATTCATCCTGCGTCAAACTGATGCGGCGGTAGTACCTAATCAACAGGCAACGAAATTTTGGGAGAAAGGTAACCCGTTAAAACCCCTGGGAAAAAATTATCATCACATATTAGCGCAGGTGAATCCGAAAACAAAACAGCGAATTGTCTGGGGGACTGGAATGTTTGCCGCCTCCTTAATCGCCTCCGCAGTCACCGGAGGATTCACTATCAAAGCCACTCAAGCCTGGGAGAAAGCCCCAGAAAAAACCAGATTTGAACGCCCAGACTTAAATGCTTTACCACCATTTGAAATGCACCCAATGGATGGATTAGTCTTAACCATGAGCGTTGGGCAAAACTTAGCGGATTATCCCAAAGGAACCCTGATGCTGGCCTTACACCCCACCATCACCACGCTCTTAGAACACAATCAACTTCAGCATCAAGAGGCGGTTGTTAGTGCCAGTTTCAGCCCGGACGGGGAACACATCCTCACGGCTTCTGGGAACACCGCCCGGGTCTGGAACATCCGGGGTCAGCTTATCGCTGAACTCACCGGCCATCAAGATAGCGTCATCAGCGCCAGTTTCAGTCCGGACGGAGAGAGCATCGTCACCGCCTCCACGGACAACACCGCCCGAATCTGGGACCGCAGTGGTGAACTTGTCGCTGAACTAACCGGCCATCAAGATGGGGTCGTTAGTGCCAGTTTCAGCCCAGACGGGGAGAGTATCGTCACGGCCTCCGGGGACACAGCCCGAGTCTGGAACCGGCGGGGTCAGCCCGTCACCGAACTCAGCGGCCACCAGCATTCAGTCATCAGCGCTAGTTTCAGCCCAGACGGAGAATATATCCTCACCGCCTCGTTGGACAAAACCGCCCGAGTCTGGGACCGGCGTGGTCAACTTGTTGCTGAACTCACCGGCCATCAGGGTTGGGTCATCAGTGCCAGTTTCAGCCCAGACGGAGAACATATCCTCACCGCTTCCATAGACAAAACCGCTCGGGTTTGGGACTTGCGTGGTCAACTGCTTACCGAACTCACTGGTCATCGGGGTGGGGTCAGCAGCGCTAGTTTCAGTCCAGATGGGGACAGCATACTCACCGCCTCCGGGGACAATACCGCCCGGGTCTGGAACATCCGTGGCGAATTGCTTGCCGAACTCACCGGCCATCAGGGTCGGGTCTACACAGCCAGTTTCAGCCCAGATGGGGAGAGCATCGTCACGGCCTCCACGGACAACACCGCCCGGGTTTGGAATATCAGTGGTCAACTTATCGGCGAATTAACGGGCCATCAAGATAGCCTCATCAGTGCGAGTTTCAGCCCGGATGGGGAAAGCCTCGTCACCGCCTCCTTGGATAACACCGCCCGGGTCTGGCGTTTAACGAGTTTGGATCGTTAGAATGGGTAAAAAAATCGGGGAAGATACTAAAATTTAGCGTCATCCTCCCTAAAGGTTAGCGACAAATTGCTACGGGCATTAAGTGGTTCTCAATCAACGATAAAACTTGAGAAGCGTCGTCATCAGCAATTCCATCGAAGATAGTTTCAGGCAAATAAATTGGCGCAGAATGAGAAGTTTCTTGCAAACTAGCCGATTTGATTACGCATTTCCTCAAGGAGGCTACATCAGTTCGCGCATTAATCTGGGTGAATAAGTTGACCACCGATAGGCTATTAGAAACAGGAATGACACGAATATCTCCTAAACAACAGGATAGCAAACTATCTCGATAAGACTCGTACACCCCAGGATAACACTCGTATATTTGTTGGGATAGCTCCGTCATTTCTCCATTAAGATTAACCTCATGGCAGATAAATCCATACTTAATCTTTAGCAAATTATAGTCAATCATTAGTGACTTATAACTTAGCAAATTCCACAGTTCTATTGCCATTGAGCGTAACCCATCCAGCCCATCTTGCTTGACTTTTAGCAAGACATCGGATTGCCCGAACGGAAAATTTTTGCTTTTATATTGGTCATTGAATTTGTCAAACTGCTGAAGGTATTCTACTTTCCAGGGATTTTGATACAAGTGTTTGTACCAGAGTAGGATATACCACTGTATCCCGAAATCCTCTAGTTGATATCCTTGGTTATTCATCCTCACCGGCAAGATAAAATTGCCTATTTTCCAGCCTATTTGTCGGATTCCGGCTTTAGCCCATTTCCTGGATTCTTTCCAGTTTTCGGGAAATATTACCTCTCCATTAGGCGATTTAAAGACCTTTGCAGCATGGTAATGGTTTTCTATGCAACGGGTTTCGTTGAATACGCTCACATAACTAAAGAATGAGGTAAATTCTTTATGGTCCTTTTTCTGATACTCGAAAACTTTCATTTTCTTTTTCCTGATTCATTTCGCACTCCGCGATAGCTTTCCTTTAATCAGTTTTAGTTTTTCTTGACTATCCATTATTTTTCTAGTTTATTTTTAATTGAGTCCAGCCCGTTTCTGGGGCCAAAACAACGAAAAAGGCAGCAGCAGGATAGCCCCCACCACGAAGGCGATCGCATACAAGCAACAACCCACCGCACCCAGGTAGAAAACGAACGGACGAGCAAAGACTACCGCAATATCAGCCACCCCCCTGCGTTCGTCCAGGTCATCTGTCCAACAGAACAAGCCACCCGCTAGAATCACCACAACCAGGCTCACCAGGGTTAAGTTGAGCAAGATAGGATAGCCGGAAAATTGAGCCAGCCAACCTAAAATAAACCGGATTGCCAACAAATATAAACCTAAGAACGTCCCAAAGATAGCCCAGCCCGTTAGAATTTTCATTTGTGTTTCTCTAATTTTTTCAACAATTATAAGACCTATCGACGACGGCTATTTTCTTGCTGATTGAGTTTTTGTTCCGCCACTAACGCCCGATTCCGCATGGACTGAGCCATTCTATCGGCGGCAAAAGCTCGTTGATTGGCGCGTTTGATTTCGGCTCGACACCGGGTGGCACTGGCATTTTCGAGTTGGCTGCTATTGATGCTAACCCCGAACAGTTCAAACTCAAACTGAACCCAACCGAAATAGATGCCGCAGACCATGCCACTGCCGAAGATTGTGCCTAAGATAAAGTCTTTCATTGCAGATAACCTCGATATTTGAGTACGTTTCTAATGGCTGTTGCGCGTCGTCTTTGGTCCCATCTAATGCAAGCGGCCCGCCATTGTTCAGATTTATAAGCGTGAGACTTGACGAAATCATGTGCTTGGTTTGCGGGATTAGCGCAAATGTTGAACAAGCCGCCAGCGCTGAGTTGGCCGGTTGCTTCATCACGAAAAGATTCAACCCGGGTAGTCAAAATCAAGTCTTCTCCCCGTAATCCTTTTTTGTGTAAATCTCCAGCTACTTTAGGAGCAACATCGCTGACTCTGGGTGATGCCTGATTCCACAGGTCCAGAATGTTTAGGAATAGTTCAAAGTTTTGGTCAGGTGGTAGACCGTGTTTTTCCATTCGGGAAGAAATTAATGGAATGCGTGATTGTGTGCGCTCCAAACATCCTTTATTGGCTTGTTCAAGCGTTCCACCTTTGCCGTAATTGCTGCACCAGCCTCGGTTGATGACTTTTCGACCACCAATCAAGCTCGGGTCAACATGACCGTGAATTAGAGGGGTTTCTTGTCCTGAGACTGTCATGTTTCCCTCAGCGTGACCGATCGCATACACCGCAATCGAGTCCATATCCTTGGCAACATCACGAATGGCTGGAGGAGTCTGGTAGGTGACTTGATTGATGGCTTGAGCAACAGGACGAACCAGTGGATTATCGTTCATGGTTTGTACAGGACTGTTCAAAGCGATCGCCAGTACCAAACCCAGAGCGGCATACAGCAACCAGTTCCAATTAAATTCAGCAGTCTGGGGTAACGGTTGGGCGAGTCGTTGTATCAGTTGGTTGCCGTAGAGTTCGCCTGCACTGCCGAACGAATCTGTGTTCAAGTCTGTGTTCAGGTGAGGATTGCGAGTGAGTGGCGGTTTGGGCTTCAGAAATGCTGTCAGTCCCAAGAATAGAGCGGTGATAGTACCAAATATTGTGAATCCACTCCACGCTGCTGCCAAAGTGTCAGGAATCGCCCCTAACTCGCACATCTGTTTTGCGCCGGGGGACAAAAGAATACAGGGCATTGTGTTGATTTTATGGTTGATTCCACCAATGGCGATCGCACCTAAACTGGCTCCTATCAAAATCTTATGAAAAAGTTTAAGTTTCATTGACCTCCACTGGCTACAAAATCGCGATATTCGTCCATCAAAGGAAGAGTGATGGTTCGGTCAGTGATTTGATAGTTTCGCCACAATCCTGGACCAAAACCCGCCATAATTCCGTGGTGCGCGTGAACACCAGAGGAGCGTCCGGTCGTGCCTTGGTCGCCAAAGGTTTGACCTTTTTGGATAACATCGCCAACCTTGACACTGCGATTCGCCAAGTGTCCCGTCAGCCAGACCAAGGGTTTGTCCTGGATTGTGCGGTCGAGGCACTGGAGAATCACCACGTTGCCATAGCCGTTGCCGGTTTGGAGTCCGCCATTTTTGCCTTGAAATTCGCTCACGAGAACCTTGGCATGACAAGGAGAAGGCAGTGGGGTAGCGGTGTTTTTTGGTGCGTCCTGGAAAACATAAACTGGGTCGTAGCTGCCCGGTGGCGAATTGTCGATAAAGTGAGGACCGCGATGTTGAACAAGCGGACGAAACGGGACCACTTTGGTCTGAGCAGCGGCGTTTGTGGTCTTGGCGGGTTCTTGCTGAGTCACGTTGGAAGCAGTGCTTGTTGTGGTCCCAGTCGTCGTTGCTGCGGTGGTAGTCCATTCGTAAAGTTTGAGGCGTGACTCAGCAAATCGGTTCAGGTCTGGAATCAGCATGAACGAGAGCAAAGTCACCGAGGTGATCGCACACAAAGCCTGACCCCGACTCACCGCTGCATTGTAGGCGGCCCTCGCTCGTTCTTTGTCTAATGCTTGGGATTCGAGACGAGCAAGGAATTCTTGGTTTTCGGCTTCGGTGCGATCGCGTTGTTCTTGGAGTTGGCGCTCGGTTCGCAGTTCGCGTCCTTTGAGTTCCCGGTATTGGAAATCGTCGGGTAGTCGTTGGAGTACATCAAGTGAGGTTTGGTTCATAGCTGGGTGCATTGGTTCGCGTAAGATTCAATTGCCGTACAGTCGGCTCGTTGTGGCGGCGGTTGAGGTGGCTGAGGGGGTTCAGGTTGTGGCGTTTCAGTGACGGGTAAGTGCGGGATAATTCCAGGTTTGGGAATCGATTGAATGGATTGTTGTGCTGATTTTCTTAAATTGGGAATGATGGCAAATTGTCCGATTCCAGGTTTTGCCATGTCGAGGGCGAAAAGTACCAACATGAGCAGAACGAGCAAGCCTGGGACCCGAGGAATGATTATCCAGCGTTTCATTAATTTGCTCTAAAACTGAAGAAAGGGCAGCAAGCGAACAGTGTTGAAATTACTGTCGCCTGCTGTGTTTTTATCGAGAGTGTTGATACCGTTCCACGTTGGTCCGCACGTTCAGGATTCGACTGCGGTCCGATGGAATGGGTGCGTTGCTGGGAACTGGCCCGCCTTGCTGACGGACGAGTTGGGTCCGGTAGATGCGATCGCTCTCTTCTAGCAACGGAGTACCCATGTTGGTCACTAGCTTGAGTCCGCGCACCGTGGCGTTTCCGGTCCGGGCAGCAGCAGGGGCATTGTATGGCAGTGGTTCGTTACTCGCGACCCCCGAAATTGCACCTTGGCAAGCACTGAACAGGCTACTGACAATGACAAACAAGCCAATGCCCATCGACCAATAAGCAACAGAGCGCCAAGGATGGCGAGGATTCGAGTGTTTGAGCGTGTTGCCCACCGCGTTGCCGATGGTGTCAATCGCAGTCCCCGCCCCTGACTTCATCGCATCCGGCGCACCCGCCAGCCGATTGTTCGCACTAGCCGAAGCCCGTTGGATGGCGTTGAGGGCATCTTGGGTAATCCGTTGAGCGTGTTGAAGTTGGGTTTGAGCTTGCTGAATTTGAGTTTGCGGGTCCGGTTCCGTTGGATAAGAATTCATGTTTTTACCTCAGTAAATGAAAGCTAAAAAATCTAGTTCATTTCGTGTTTTGGTGGAGGTCTGCCCAGCAAATTACAATTCCTCATCCTCGGTTTCGTCTGGGCGATTCTGTTCAAGAAACTGGTTAAATTCCAACGCAATCGCGTGAGGCGACAACGAACGTAAGTGAGCGATATCCTCGTCATCGGTCGAGTCAGCAGCCCGAAACAGTTGTTGCCGTTGAATATCTTTGAGGTCTGGGGCGTAGGCAATCAACCCGCCAGCGCTAGAAAAGCAGACGGGGTGAGAGGGACGAGCCTCGCTGAGTTTCTTGAGCTTGGCAAAAAGTTGAGCTTTTTGGGCTTCGTCAGACGTTGACCTTTCGATGGCTTTCTTGCACACTTCAATCGATTTCATGTTGTAGCCCCGACCAATCGCAAAAGTGCAGAATTGGGCGCTAACCGAACCATCAAAGCCAAGCTGAGAGACGTAGGGAGATTGGGAGACAATCCAGAGGAAAATCTTGTCTTCCAACCCAACGAACGCCAGGGTTTCTGCTAGTTGGACAATCGTGGAGCGATGCTTCGTCCCGCTGGTTAGGTCACAATCTTTCGCAGCTTTAAGTATGGCGGGCCATTCGTCCAGGATGACGATGTAGGGCGATGGGTCATATACTTGCCCAGTCTGCATCGCCCTTTGCCGTGCTTTTTTGCGTTGGGTTTGCTCACTCAGGGCACGACGCAGCAACTCAACGGTCATCGACACACCAACGTTCGGTTTGTCCAGGTCGATACCCACAATCACCGGGAATCCATCGCTATGACAAAGCCGTTCGAGTCCGAGGAAAACAGAGCCTTTCGGGTCCACGCCATGCCAGATGACATCGGGACAAATTTGCGACACTTCCCGAATCATCCCGCACAATGTGCTGGTTTTGCCGGACTGAGTGATGGCGGGAATGAGCAAGTGAACTTTGATGTTGTCGGAGTTTTGACCACAGCCAAACACTGCCGCTTGCTGCACGAGATTGATTTCCGGTTGTTCGCCTTGAGCCTGGGTTTTGTTGCCGTATCCCGATAGCACGATTGGCTCGGGTGTTGGGACAGGTGCGGAATTATTGCCCGATTCTGGGTGCGATTGCCATAAATCCGATTCAAACACCTCGTCATCAATCGGCTGCGTTCGGTGCGTGGTTGTTGCGGGCTTTGGTGCGGTTGGTGGTGTCAAGTGTTTGCGATTCCCTACGGGATAGCTCCGCTTACCGCTCGTTCGGGCAATGAGTTCTCGATGTTCCTCTGTCCGTTCCCGATTGCTTCCCGGTATCGGGTTCGGGGAACGAGAATCGCGCTTTGAGTCCGAACCAGAACCCACCGCCAAAAAAGCAGCGGCGGCAGTTCCCCCAATAGCGATCGCACCACCACCGAATTGCAGAATCATTCTGGCTGTAGTGGGCACGCCAAATGAGACTTCCTGGGTCTGGTTGTTGTAAGCGTTGGTCAGCACTGGCACCCGTTCCACTCGCTCGAAGGATGAGGCGAACATCGTCCCCCCAATCAGCCAGGAAACAGGAGCCAGTGCCAGCCATCTTAAGTTTGTTGGCATCAGAATCCTCCAGGGAAAGGGTTGTAGTAGTCCACTGGGTTGACTTGCCCCGGGGCGGCGTCCTCGGGAACGTTTGGCACCACCGAGCGCCCGTACATATCCCGCCGTTCGAGTTCTTCGGCCACCGCGTCTAGTCCTTGCAAGCGCAATAAAGGGACCAGTGCAGTTTTGAGGTCTTCTTGCCCGTTCATCATGTCGAGGGCGATCGCTACCGCGTCCGACTGCGGCAGGGTGGGGTTTTCGCTGATGATGTTCGCCAGCAATTGCACCATACCGAGCGCTTGAGTCAGGTGCGGTGACAGCTTTTCGTAGATAACTTTGCGCTGAGGTTTGCCATTTTCATCGAGGACAGGCTTGCCCGTAGAATCAGTTTTCACCCCAGCCGGGTCAGGCCAAACTAACGTAGACCCTTCGCCACCCGCACCGAGGTTGACCTTTTTCATCGCTTCAATGGCACTGGCATATTTGATGGCAGCAGGGTGTTTGCCAAAGTTCGGGTTGTTGCGATCGCCCCTGGATTCTTGGACCCGGTTATTGAATGCGTTGGCCTCGTTGGTAATTGCCATTTGGAGATAGCCCATCGCCTCGGGATTGTTCGGGTTGAGGTCGAACTGGGTGATTTTGGCAGTTTCGCTGATGCGCCGGTTTTGCAGTTGGTTTTGGCTAGATGCTCGAATCGCCTCCAAGCAGCTAACTTCAGTCGCATTACAGTTGGCCGGATCGACTTGGGCGATAGTCGTTGCACTCTGGCTGATGGTCCCTTCGCTGTGAACAATCGCAATCACCGAAAGCATCAAGGTGGCAAGCGCTGCGGCAAGTCCTGCGGCTAACCAACGATTGAGCAAGAGTTGAAGTAGATTGGCTTTGATTTGGCCAAACTGAGGCAACCGTGAGTTTGAGTTAGCTGAATCATCTGCTAACTCGTCAAGATAGGGTGTATCAAATCCTGGATTCGCAAGGGTCATGGGTTTGCTCTCCTTAGAAAAAATTAGTAGTGGACGATGTTGCCAGTGCTGTCGATACAGTGTGGATTCAACGCACTTTGCTCTTGCAGAAACAACAAGTATTCGATAACGGGCACGGCAAACGCACCAACGAGCAATCCCCCTGCCAGCATTGCCGGGGTGAAGGCCAGCGCTATACTTCCCTGGGTCACACAGCCGACTGCTGCGCCAACTAGGCTCGACCAAGTGACCCCGATTGCCAAATGTCGAGCGCGCGTTGCAAGAGTGTTGATTAGATTTTTCATGTGTGTTTCCGAATTTGGTTGAAGCTGTACTGGATGAACGCAACCGAGGCGATCGCACCCAAGCAAACCCCGGTGATTCCGCCAGCCAGTACCCGCTCATGCAACGGTTTGGCTGGCTGGGCTGCTACGGCTATCGTGGTCGTGGTAACCGTGGCGATCGCATTGATTCCCACCGAGGCGACGGCACACCACCGGGCTACCTCTAACCGTTCTTGGGATTGCGTTTGGAGTTGGCGCTCGTAAGTAGCGATCGCATCTAAAGTATCTGCCTGGGCGCGTTCGGTTACTCGTTCGACGAGGAAGGCGTGATTTGCTTGCGGGACGGTGACGAACCCAGGGCTGGTACGTTGGTGGGTTTCTGCCAGTCCAGCAAGTTGACCATCCCAGTTTGGAACGAGTCCAACGCGCTGGCGATCGCTTCGTCGCACTTCCCCAGTTCGTCGCTCTGCCAGCCTTGGGTCAGATTGGCCTGGATTTGCAGCGTTAGGAACTCGTAACCCATCGCCGTGATTTGGTCGCTCATTGGCTGGTAGGTGGTCCGTAGCATTTCGTAGATAAAATGCGGGATGCTACCCTTGGCTAATTGCTGCGGAGCAACACCATAACGCGCTTGGAAATACGCATCTAAATCAAATTTTTCAGGCGTTTTTTGTTGCCGTTTTTGAGCTTGATTCGAGGCGGCTAACACCATCTCGTCTAGCACGTTTTGAGCCAATACTTCCAGGGGAATGTTGCTCATTTGAGACTGCTGAACTAACCGCTCTAAAAACGATTCAACCTGCAAGGACTGGTTGAGTTGGCTCGAATGCGGGTTGATAGTTCCTTCGCCATCCACCGCCAATCCGAAGATAGCGCAGCAGACTTCAATTTGCTCGGGTTCGAGTTCCAGTTGAGTTGCTAGTTCGAGAATGTTCGCCATGTTTTGGTTCCTCTTTATTGCGGATGTAATCAATCAAAAATTCGAGAACTTGTCGCTGTCCTTCATGCTCAGTTTCGGGAAGGAGTGTGGTTTCCAAACAGTCCACTAACGAGCCTCCCCCACTCCTTTTCCGGTACACCTCCCAGAACCGTTTCGCTTTGCCACGCTGCACCACTTTGGTCTGATAAGACCTGTAGGTGTAACCCAGCTTGTTGATTGCCAACCAAGCAAAATGCAGCATGAGAACATGGTCAAAATCAAAATCTTCGTTCGGACCAACCGGAACCTGCAACCCCGCTTTGACTAAGCCGGTCTTGACGGCATAGTTCGTCAAGGTCGGGTAGCTGATGCCATAGAGCCGGATAAGATTGCCTTTGGTGTACGGAGAAAACTCGCCCAAAATCAGAACCGACTTCATTGCTTTTGCCATCATCTTGTTCTGCCTGCATCTAACATCCTTTCGGTTTCTGAAAGATTCCAGCTTCGGCTCAACTTAACTGAAAATCCATCTAATCTTGATTCCATTGAATTTCTAATCTCTTTTAAGTGATAATCCCAAGCTAACCACTCCGTTGAAGGGAGGCAATAGATAGGCGAAATATTAGACCACCACTTTTCGATTGTTTCTAAAAAGCCAGCAAAAAGCCCTCGGATTGCGAGGGCTAGATGGCGATGAAATGTTAAGCAGCAAGAATCGCTAGAATCGCCGACCGAGGGCATGGAGAGCGTCGGGGTACTGTGCGGCTAGTAAGGACAAAAACTCGGGAAATGGACTTGGCATTTTCTCGAAAGATAGACCACTTCCCCATTGCTTGACTCTCGACTCTTGAATCTGTTGAGTCGTGTACTGTTCCAGGACGGCTCTTAGAAACCGGATGCACCGCGCTCGTCTGCCAGATTTGTAATCGAGCTTTTCTCCGGGGTATCGCAATGACAAGAATTTGTCACAGAATTGTTCGGGAGTCAGGGCGACTGCCTCGCATGAATGGTGGGTAGTTTGGCGCGGTGAATGGTGGCGATTGCGTTGGCTTGAATTCGGTTGTAATGCGTACATAAACGTGACTCCTATTCGTGGGGATTTCGTGGATTGAATGCTGAGAACTATCCTCCATTTGGACTTGCAACCGATTCTCAGCGTTAGAATAAGTCGAGTTGTTCGTATTCTGAACTGGCGTTATTGCGGGATTTGGATGCAGATTTGGCTTTGGGAATGGATTGAGCGGACATCCAATTGTGCTGAGTTATTAGTGAGGATTTGAGCGCGTTGTAACTGCTATAACCGTGCTCGTCTAAACACTGGCAAAACGCATCTAACACCGGAATTCCTTCGGGGGTAGTCATCTTTGCCAACTCCGGCACGTTTTCGAGTACGAAAAACTTGGGGTTGATTTCGCCAACAAGCCGAGCAAACTCGAAAATCAAGCTGTTGCGCGGATCGTTCGGGTTGCGGTTGCGGTTCATCCGGCTGAATCCTTGGCAGGGTGGCCCACCTATAATTACATCAATTTGACCGCGTTCTAGCCCCAGCCAGCCGAGCAATTCTTCACCGTTGAGTTGGCAAATATCACCTAGATAAAAATGGGGACAACCGGGAACATTGGGGTGAGCCTTGCGTCATCCGCCACCACTGACGAATGGGATTTGCACTGCACTATCCGATTGAATTTCGTGACATTGGCTGATTAATGCTTTTTCCAGTTTGGTTTCTTCTGTGTCGTTGCCATAGTGGAACTCACAGGGATAGGCTCCGAGGTTGTGCATATAAGTGAGCGCGGCATGGACGTTACTATCCGCCGCAGCAACTACCTGGAATCCAGCTTGCATAAAGCCCAAACTAAATCCTCCTGCACCACAGAACAAATCGATGGCAAGCGGATAGGCTTTGGGAGTAGCAGACTGTCGCGGTAAGAGCAAGCCCGACGGAGATGGGACAAAATTTGGAGTGGGTATGACTAAATTTGAGTCCAACTCAAGATGAAAGTTTGGTATCATTTGCTGACTTTTTTGCGAGAGTTTTTGCGAGAGTTTTTGCTGGAATTACCAATTTTGCTGGTCAATATATCCAGCACTTCGTTTGCATTTTTCTTGCCATATTCGGCTCTAAGTGTGCGGGCATAGCGATGGGCTTTGTGAATCGAATGAAACCCAGAGATTTTCAAAAAAATTGCTCCCATCTGGCAATCAACCAGTTCCCGCAAATAAATGCAGCCCGTCTCGCCATCACGCACCACGAACGTGGTCCATCGCCGCAAACTGGGTTTCGAGTATCTTTCCTTGGTAATTCTCATCGCGTCTGGTTCCTCCTCGGTGAATGTTTGAGCGTGTTTTCGTATGAACAAGAATGATGGGCGGATTGAGTTCGGGTGGTGGCATCATCGGAGCGCCAGTCAACCCGCCAATCAGGGCCAGAGTGAACATAGATAAAGCCTAGTTTTGTCGGTGTTTGAGCCGGTAAATCAACGCATTCAAGTACCGCCTGATTTGATGGTCTTGATTATTTTTGGCCGCGTTCAGCCGACGTTCTGCCAAACTGAGCGCGTCGGGGAGATGTTGGTCTAGGTACTCGGTAATCGCGCAAATCGCTTCCTGTTCTAGCTTCATTTGCACCTGGATTGTCTGGCCTAATTCTTGCGGTGAAAGTTCAGGAAATTGAACATTATCCTGGACAAGTTCTTGCCAGAGTTTATGCACATTTTGCTCGATTTGTTCCCGTTGCTCTGGGGTCAAGATGGGCTGAGGATAGGCGTAATCTTGCCAAGTTTTTAAGAACTTTTTGAGGTGGCGATACTGTCCTAACCAAATTTGATTATCCTGTTGGTCAAGTAGTAGTCCGTAGACCGGGTGAGTATCATCGGAACCCAAGTCGCAGCCAATCAGATGGATAGCAACTGCGAAATGGTTCACGAATGCGGAATACACCCGGTAGGAATCCGTGTGTCCGCCGTGAGTGTCTTCGACGTAGCAGTTCGTAGCTTGGTAAGTCAGGACAATGTAGCGTTTGACGGGTTCATTCTCGACTTGCAACACACTCAACAGTTTCGGGGGAATGCCCACAGGAAGCAGGTAAACGCTTGGAATTTCGATTTTAGGAGTAGGTGCGGGATGATGTTCCCAACAGCCCATTTTGCATTCGATTTGTTGTTGGTTCATGGCAAGATTCTTGTGATAGATGCAGCGATTGCCGCGAATGGCAACCGCTTAGAAACTAGGGAACGCTTAGTATTCGCTGGGCAACATCAGCACCTTCTCGTTCAGAAAGAGCTTGACTTCGGGCAACGGAAAGTCGGTGTGTTCGATTTCTTGGGTCAGAACCGGCTGGTCAGTATCGCGCAACAGTGTGAGAACTGCCGAATGGTCCTGCACTGCCAATTGCCAGATTTGGAAGTGCCGCAACATCTCGTCACCCCGAACTCGCTTATCTGGTTGATACGAAGCGATCGCATCAATCAGCCAGTAAGCCTGGGCTGCATCAGCCAAATACTTGACCCCATCGGTGTAGTTGAAACCTCCGAACCCATGTTTGTAGTAGTGGTCAGTCCCGCGAAAACGAGCTAGGTCTGCTTGGGTGATTGTTGTCATGAGTTGTTCCTCACGATTAATTTCACCCAATGCGATAGCCTTCTATTTGTTTCTCACTTTCTAATTTTTTCTTACTTTCTTTTCTTCCAAAGCCTTACTGGATAAACGAGTTAGTCTTTTCTAGCTCCGAATCTTGCAAGGACCATTTAGCAAACTGAGCGATCGCATCCCAACCTTGATAGAACAAGCCATAGGGACTGCGGTATCCCTTTTCAGTCCAGCCCGAAAGCTGTTGTTTCGAGGCGGCGGCAGCAAAGGTGGCGGAAATCAAATCAAGTCCCTGGTCTCCTAACATCGACTCCAATCGCAAGTCTTCCGCGCAAATATGCCAGGTCGCACCCGCGTCGGTCTGGATGTTGACGAAATTGGACGAATCTCGCTCACTCACCACCGTCACGAATTCGCCGGTGGCTGGATGGTAAGGTTTAGCGACCAACACGCGATCGCCTTGTTGGATGGGACTTACTGGAATGGCTGCGGCCATTTGCGCTAGAAGCACCTTGTAGGTTTCCACCTGGGGATTGGAGGCGGGAGGCTGCGGCTTCTGCTTTTCTTGCTCTAACCGTGCTTTTTCCTCGGCGAGTTGAGTCTCCAGCGCCATCACCTTGGCCGTCAGGGTCGAATTGTCGCTGTACTTCATCGTGCGCTTGGATGCCGCCATTTCCGAGGCGAGGGCTTCGTACCGTTGCTGCATCTCCTCAAGCTGAATCACCAGTTGTTGGTTCTGCTCGACGAGTTGCTCCAAGACCGCATCCGACCGGCTGGTTTCAAATTCAGCCAGTTGTTGTTCGAGTAAGTGAATCTCTAAGTCTTTCTGGGCGTTTTCTTGGACGAGCGCCTGGAGTTGCAGGTTTTCTTGTTCGAGGCGATCGCGTTGAGCTTGCAGTCCGTGGATGAGGGCCGCTGCTTTGTCGGCTTCCTTTAGTTGGGCGGAGAGGTCCCGGACTTGCCGTTCCAGTTCGCTCATCCGTTCCGACTGCTGCGGTTGCGGAACCACCGGCGCGAGTTTTTGCAGTTGCAGTGCTTGTTGGACATGGCCGTGACGAGTAACGATTACGCCATCTTCCCCTGAGTCTTCTCGGGCTAGGTTACGAACACAGGAGCGAAATTGGTCTAAAGCTGCTTCATCCAGCCCTAGACCGCGTTCTATCCAAGTCAGTTGCGCCTCCTCGATGACTTCATCTGGTTCCCCAGCATTGGCGATGAACGAGGCGATGGCGGGGGTGGCTTTGGTCTTGCGAGGAGCCAGCAACTTAGCAACGTCCCACTCGGTCAAAGTCTCAATCGCTTCAATCAGATGGTCCGTGAACACCTCCGATTTTTGCGTATGCGCCAACCGCTGGGCTTCAGCTTGCAACGTGGCGATCGCATCATCATCGGCTCCGAATCTATCCGCAACCAGTTCCCAATCGGCAGAGGTGACGGGTTGCCCTAGCGTAATACTGCTGTGACGAGCTTGGCGGATGCTGCTGACGGTCTGTTTGCCCGCTTTGAGCAGTTTCACCAGTAAATGCTCATCGCTGACTTTCGTGAGTTCCTTGAGGGCGCTGATGCTCCAGGACTGGACCGACTTGAGAATGAGCTTCTGGATGCGGTTGCGTTGCGAATCGAACCATTCCGAAACTTGAATCAGGGACCGGGCCATCCAAGTGGAAGCCCCAAAGTCAGACGAACGCAGCCAGTCTTCAAATCGCTGCTCTCCTTCGCTGAGTCCATGTTCGAGGCAGAGTTCATGCATCAGTCGGCGGAAGCTGCGACCGATTTCTAGACCACTGGTGAAAGTGTGCTGGACGAATCCGAAGAACTGGGAGAGGGTTGCTTTGGCTTGACGTTGCAGGGCTTCGGAGCCGAATGCGGTGTAATCGTAATCGAACCGCAGGTCTAACGAGAGTTGGCTAAACGCATTAGCCGTGGCAAGTTGTTGGGCGCTCATGATAAGTTGAAGGTAGTTTTTTATTTGTTCGAGCGGGGTGGTACCCGCTTTTTTTGTGTCTGGGCTGGTGACCCGAGGCAAGCACCTATCGGGAGCCATCGCCGTGCTTCCTGAGTCGGACTGATGCCCGAGGTTGCGAAATCATGCTGGCTCCCCTATAGTTGATATAGTTGATATTAACTATATCAACTAATAAATCCAAGTGTCAAGCAAGTTAAGGAGTAGAGGAAAGTTAAGATTTAACTGGCGCGTTTGTGCAGGTAGTCCGTTGTCGCAAGTCAATCCCCAACAAATTAAAATCTTGGTCTTCCAGATGAGGCAGTTATTGCCAGAGCAGTCTAATGTGGCTCTAGCTCGGGTTTTGGGCTTGACTCCGGCTGCCATTAGCAAGTGGACCAAGGGCAAGACGAACACGCTCAAGGAAGAAACCAAAGCCCGCATCGTCTCGTTGCTAGGATGTCCACAAGCGTCGTTGGAGGAGTTCTTGAGTGGGGCGCTATCCTGGGATGAGTTTGAGGCGACCTGCTCCTCGGAGTCAATTCACGAGTTGAACCAGGAAGAACCTGCCGCCTCGAAGGAAAGCTTTTTTAAACGGATTGACCAACTGACTTGGCTCGAAGCTGTCGAAGCATTGCAGGCGATTGTCAAGCGCCTGACCACACTCCAGACCGAAATGAGTCTGCATGGACCTCGGCCTATCGTGGAGGTGGTCGAGGCTCTGGCATCGTTGCTCGACATCGACTCGTTGATGCAAATGACTGAACGGGTGAAAACGATGTTAGGCGATCGCATCAGCGCTTTAGACCGACGAATGCAAGAGTTGGGGTTGCTCGAATCGCGTCCGTTTGAGCATAATCCACTGTTTCGCAAGCTCGAAGAATACCGGCTGGAGGCGGGGTTATCCCGGGAGCAACTGAGCGAACAACTCTACCTCAAGTCTGGCGGGCGCTTCGATAAACAGACGGCGGCGGCAATTGCGGCGGGGAAGCTGCTGCCCGATAATGGCGAGGTCTTGTGGGTGGGCTGTTTGCTCAAGAATGACCGAGGCGAGTTTTACAGCCACGATGAGTTGTTGGCACTTCGAGCGGGCAATGTCGATTTCTTCAGTGGCAATCGCTCACAGGAGGAACCAGACGAGCCAGCTTTAGAATGCGATCGGGATTTGGAAGCCAAGGGGGACAATGGAATCAAGTCGTTGGATTGAGGCGTTACGGACCACGGCCAGCAGCACCTGGCGGCTGACTCGCGAATTCCGCAGCCGGTTGGTGGAGCTAGTTTTTTCTGAGTTGCTGGTGCGCTCGGGTTTGGTCGAACATCAAGCGGATGTGGTGATTCGCGCTCGTTGCGGGTTATCCATCGATTGTGCTTCAGTAGCGGTTGCGGATAGGTTGCTGGCGAATGTAGAACAGTTGTGCGTCTGTGTGGTGATGGTGTCCAATTGTTTATCGCTGCGTCCGATTCCTCATGTTTGCATCCGCCACAAACTCCAGCCCGTCGCGCCGATTTTCGACCCCCTCAAATTGCTGACGTTTAACCGCTGTTTCTCGCCGAACGAGTTTGAACCCGCTGCGACTCATTTGCTCGAAATTTTGAAAACTCAAGGATGGTATTTTATGCGACAAGATAATCCAAATAACTCAGTCCTAGCTAATGCCAACTACCTGCGCGTTATCGACTTCATGCGGACCAAACGGGCCGATGGTTATGCGGTAATGGCAGCCAGCATGGTCGATGACCGGGTAATCTACACCAACGATTTGTATTCGAGCGCTCGGGTGATTGTCCCAGCGCACCAAATGACTGACCCGCGTTCGTTCGATAATCGGGCGCTGTGGCGAGATTCTTGGGACTATCACGAACAACTTTATAGCCTGCTCCACCGGGACAAGTTCATTGGCGAGTTCTACCACAAAATCCGGCGCGTGGATGGCTCGTTCGCGGGCGTCTGGGCTGACTTCTATTTCGTGGAAGACCATCTGGGAATTCCTATGCGGATTGTGGTGTCTCGTCCCGATAACTGGGAACTGCTGCCTGAACCGAACCCAACTCGCTCGGCTGCCTAACTATGACCAACCTTGACCAAAAAACTGCTATCATCACTGGCGCTTCTTCTGGCATCGGACGGGCCACTGCTCTGCTGCTGGCTGAATCTGGCGTTCAGGTCGCTTTGGTTTCGAGAAATAGCGATTCACTGCAACAACTTGGTGACCAAATTGGAAGCAGCGGCGGCACAACTATCACAGTTCCCACGGACATTACCGATTGCCAACAAGTCCAAGCAATGGTGCAAACGGTCCTGGACAAGTTTGGACGCATCGATATCCTCGTGAACTCTGCGGGACTGATTGACCTGGCTCCGACTGTCGAAGCGAGTGTGGAGCGCTGGCAAGAACTGATTCAGGTGAACTTGCTCGGGACGATGTACTGCTGCCATGCCGTTGCTCCGGTGATGCAAAAACAACAGCAGGGCCATATCGTGAACATTTCCTCGGTGGCGGGTCGGACGGCTTCGGCTGGGGTGGCCGCGTACAATGCCAGCAAGTGGGGCGTGGGCGCGTTCTCGGAAGCGTTGCGGCAGGAACTGTGCCAGAGCGGGGTGCGCGTCACGGTGGTGGAGCCTGGATGGGTCGAGACGCCACTCTATGACGAGATTGCGAGTGGGGCGATGCAGGAGCGGATTGCGCGCTGGCAAGAAAGTATTGGGGAGCCACTGCTGCCGGAGGATGTGGCGGGGGCGATTGGGTTTGCGTTGTCTCAGCCGCAGCGGGTCAATGTGAACGAGATTTTACTGCGACCGACTGGACAGGTGAACTAGGGGCAACGGGGGTGAACACAAGTCGGCATATTTATAAGAGCAACGTTTTCACCGGGACTTGTGTTCACCCTGCAAAACTCTTGACCCGTAGTAACTTCAGCGATTTTGCTGAGTCAACTGTCTCAGTTTTGGGGGAATTGCCAGACAATGCAACAGCAGCTAGGTGGGTCCTTCTTATTAAGCGATCGGTCGTGGGAGTTAAGCGATCGCCTTAACGGAATGAGCCATTCTTTTCATCGCCAATCGGACCACTTTGGAGTTCTGGGGCAGTTGGGGGAAACACTTCTCTGAGGAAATGGATTCTACCTCAAGCTGGGATTTACGAAGTTGCCCGGACTCAAACATGGACTATCGGCGGCAGAATGGCTCCAAGACTGAACCGAAACTAGATGGTCAGGGATAGAGCGAGTTGAAGCGGATGAGGCATGACTATAGACGGAGCGAGACGATTCACTCGTGAGAACCCTTGGAATATGTCTACCCGTGGAACTAATTCGGTCAGTCAGCCAAATTTGCAACGAAAGGATTTAATAAGGTTGATATAACAGAAAGGTGAAATTCCTTACCTGCATCTTGCAGTTCACAAGCAACAATATACCGTTTATGCTCGGCAAATACTTCCTTTTTCCGCGTAATTAAATCATTAATAACACTCCGAATCTCTTTGTAAAAAAACGGGTCATCGTCTTTCGAGATATCTTGGAGCAAATAGTCCAGCGTAGATGGCAACTCATTCTCTGGCATAAAGGCTAAGTTCCAGGCAATCACTGCAAGGTCTAACAATTGCTGCCGCTGACTCATACTCGGGACAAGGTCTAGGTAAGGTTCAACAAATGCCTCCAACACCTCGGACATTTTGACTTCGCCTTTATTCATTGCGATGCCTGCGAATTTGTCACTAAAAAGACCTGTCTGGATTTTCCTGTGCAACTTCTTCAGTCTTTTTTGCTGAATCTTGTCTGCCCTTTGTGGTTGGGAAATTTTACCAAAGCCTTTAGATTTTCTCGCCATAAAATCTCCTCCATCGCTTGAGCTTAATTTTACCATCGCTACATTCCACCGATGAAATAGGGGCAAGGTTCAAGCACTAGATCGGCTCATGTTGGATGCGCTTGGTGGCAAAGACCTAGTTGGTTTTGCCGTAGGTTGGCCGTGGCTTCCATCCTGGATCAGCCCCCTTGGGTTGAAGCCGAATAACGAGGGCAGCAGCATCCGTCGCACCGCATCTTTCTTCAGGTGCGATCGCAATGCGGCCAATTTCGTCAACCGTGGGCGATCGCACAGACAGCTTTTCCTCTCTCGCCACTGGTACATAATAGAGAAAAGAAAGTGAGAAAAAACTAATTTTAGAAGGAAAAAAGAAACATTCCAGTTCCAATTACACTAAGACACCATATAATTAGCGCTAATTTCCACCCCATCATGTAACACAGGATAGCTAGTATAGAACCTAATATCATCACGAAGTAAGCTCTTTTTTTACCCTCTTGATGATAATAATCAATTAAGGGAATTTGAACTTCAAAGCTAACCCACGCGACAGCTAGAGGATACAAGCCTACTATTAGAAGGGCGATTGTTAATCCTAACGAAAATAGGTACTTGACGGCTTTATATTTCACGGAACGATACCTTATTAACAGTACAAGCAGTAGTGGAATTGGCTACTTTCCGAAACGAGTAGAGAGCAGCCATAATAAGCGGGTTCTACTAACTAACATAATCGTTGAAGTTTCCAATCAATTAATTTCCCCAGCTAGGGACGGACGGGTTACTCATTTGTTATTTAACTCGTCCGCTAAACGCTCCAAATCACTGCCTTTGCCAATGGTGGCAGTTTCGTAAATGTTGCCAAATACCCCTGCCAGTAGTAGCAGTAAAATTCCTGCTAAGACCTTTGTTTTCCAAGTCATGAGTTTATACCTGCCCATATATTTCTATCATAATGCATCCGGAGGATGCATTAAATTTCTAAAAACTGCTGTTGTTTCCAATCAACTAATTCCTCCAGCGAGTGGCGAGAGTCATCTGGATTTAGCCAGAATTTTTGAGGCGACCACCATCATTGAAAAGTTTCCAATCAATTAATATCCCCAGCGAGTGGGGAAAGTAAGCCTGTTGTATAAGTTTGAGTTTTAAAAAAGTGTCTTTGGAGTTTTCTAAAAGGTGAAGACTTAGACCTTTTGTCGCTACCGAACTCCTAATTCTTTCAAGTTCTTATCTACGAAGTCGAGGGGGAGCCGAAGTCTTTTCGGTTCCGCATTAATCTAAGACTTCGACTAAAGAACTTTGTTTTAATGACCCAAGTCTAGGTCACGATAACAGATTTTGCCGTAACCCTTCGGCGGGGGGAATGCCTTTACTACTAGAGTATCAGGCTGGGGACCGTAGTCTATGCGGTAGAGGTGTCCCCCAAAGTTATATTACTCGAAATCTCCTCTTTTGTCAATAGTTACGTTGGCAGTATCTCCATTTTGCCTAAAATACCGATTTGACTTCTTTTTCTCCCGTACAGCAATAAAAAATTTGGATTATTCTCTCTCTCTTCCTCAACCTCTTGCCCCTCCTTCCCTCTTCGATAAGAAGGAAGGAGGTGAGGTCTCTTGAACAAATTGAGATGCTCTCAGTTAGGTCTCACATTAATCTAAGACTTCGACAGAACTTTGTCTTAACGTTTCCATTCAATTAGTTTCCCCAGCGAGTGGGGAGATATCGAAACATATACCAATGAGCCTCGGCTTCATAATACCGTTTCCATTCAATTAGTTTCCCCAGCGAGTGGGGAGCTTTCCCGCGCTACTACGGAAATAGCACCAACTATGGCGTTCGTTTCCATTCAATTAGTTTCCCCAGCGAGTGGGGAGCTTTAAGTGCTCATCCAACTCCGGCGCTGCCACACTAGACTTCCAGTTTCCATTCAATTAGTTTCCCCAGCGAGTGGGGAGTCTGGAGAATACAGGTGCTTCTTTGGTAGAGGTCATTGTTTCCATTCAATTAGTTTCCCCAGCGAGTGGGGAGTCGTTCTTTATTAATCTCAATAGATTTATAGATACGTTTCCATTCAATTAGTTTCCCCAGCGAGTGGGGAGACTTTAGTCAACAAGCCCGTCCGTCCTGATGCAGTTCAAACACTTCAGTTTCCATTCAATTAGTTTCCCCAGCGAGTGGGGAGACGGCGGCGCGCAGGCGGGCGTGGTCCGCCTCGGCGTCGGCGAAAGTTTCCATTCAATTAGTTTCCCCAGCGAGTGGGGAGGCTGTGAAATTAGCTGTAGAACTCCTGCTAAACGTGGTGTTTCCATTCAATTAGTTTCCCCAGCGAGTGGGGAGCCATGCCTGACGGGTATTAATACCCTTACGAGTCTCACCACCTCCACGTTTCCATTCAATTAGTTTCCCCAGCGAGTGGGGAGGAGTATCAGTTCTGGTTTGCCAGTGGAACAATCTTAAGGTTTCCATTCAATTAGTTTCCCCAGCGAGTGGGGAGGGCTTATCATGTAGTGTATCCCAATGCACAGTCTACCCCGTTTCCATTCAATTAGTTTCCCCAGCGAGTGGGGAGTAGGGTTTCAGTCTCTAAGTGACTATGTGATTACTCAAGAGTTTCCATTCAATTAGTTTCCCCAGCGAGTGGGGAGATTACCTATAGGAAAACTCTTCCAGATTGTCAAAACTATGTTTCCATTCAATTAGTTTCCCCAGCGAGTGGGGAGAGGAAACTATCATGGCTAAACTACTTAGCAAAGGCTTGTTTCCATTCAATTAGTTTCCCCAGCGAGTGGGGAGTCTGGAGAAGAAGTTAAAGCTTTACTTTCTTATCTACCTGTTTCCATTCAATTAGTTTCCCCAGCGAGTGGGGAGTCTGAGTGTAAATACTTAGGAGAATCAAGGTCATGAATACGTTTCCATTCAATTAGTTTCCCCAGCGAGTGGGGAGCTCACGAGTCTTGTAGGAATGCAGTCGAGGACAGTTTCACCGCGTTTCCATTCAATTAGTTTCCCCAGCGAGTGGGGAGGTGGGGAGTCTCGGTATATATCGAGATGGAAGAGGTCATTACTCGTTTCCATTCAATTAGTTTCCCCAGCGAGTGGGGAGCGCAAACCTGATTGATTATCAATATCTATTCACCTCAAGATGCTTAGTTTCCATTCAATTAGTTTCCCCAGCGAGTGGGGAGGATCAATAGAGTAGCTATGGCCTTCGCTTCTTCTTTAGGTTTCCATTCAATTAGTTTCCCCAGCGAGTGGGGAGTAAACGAAGCGTTCAGTTCTCTGGAGCAGCGTTACCTGTTTCCATTCAATTAGTTTCCCCAGCGAGTGGGGAGATTTCTTTAGTTATTTTGAACTACATTTATAATGTAACATATTGTTTCCATTCAATTAGTTTCCCCAGCGAGTGGGGAGTTTTCTACTCAAGCAATTGAAATACTTCCTAACCTTTTAGGTGTTTCCATTCAATTAGTTTCCCCAGCGAGTGGGGAGTAGTGCAGTTATCCACAAGAAAATGGAGACTGCATATAACGCCATGTTTCCATTCAATTAGTTTCCCCAGCGAGTGGGGAGTTTACATTCCACATTGCCGACCTAACCCGGCGTGAGGTGTTTCCATTCAATTAGTTTCCCCAGCGAGTGGGGAGTAATGGGAATACCAATGTCCTCGCCATTACGAATAACCGTTTCCATTCAATTAGTTTCCCCAGCGAGTGGGGAGGAATTGCTCCCACTTCCTTACCCTAAAACCTATCAGTTTCCATTCAATTAGTTTCCCCAGCGAGTGGGGAGGCCCCGGACGGCATATTGGCCCGCTCCAGGCTCACCGTTTCCATTCAATTAGTTTCCCCAGCGAGTGGGGAGACCTTTCTGCTGACACTGGGGACCACTCCGGATACTTGAGAGTTTCCATTCAATTAGTTTCCCCAGCGAGTGGGGAGTTAGTGGAGAAAAAAGCTCAAGTTCCTATCCTCCATGAGTTTCCATTCAATTAGTTTCCCCAGCGAGTGGGGAGGTACTCAAGAAGTATTAACTAAAGGAGGAAGGTTTACGTTTCCATTCAATTAGTTTCCCCAGCGAGTGGGGAGTCTATGCCATTCGGTATGACCCCAGTGAATGGACAGTGTTTCCATTCAATTAGTTTCCCCAGCGAGTGGGGAGTCCTTGGTTAATAACAAATGGAAAGCCTACGTTAGTTTCCATTCAATTAGTTTCCCCAGCGAGTGGGGAGTGGAGACTCTACAACCGTTTGTTGGGGTTCTTGGTACTACCGTTTCCATTCAATTAGTTTCCCCAGCGAGTGGGGAGAAGAAAGAGGGTAGCAAATACTGGAAGGTAAAACTTCTAAGTTTCCATTCAATTAGTTTCCCCAGCGAGTGGGGAGGAAACTCGCCCAAATCAAGCCCTCTCTCAAGAACTTCCTGTTTCCATTCAATTAGTTTCCCCAGCGAGTGGGGAGAACTTGTTCTTAACTAAAAGATAAGAAACTAAAAGTTTCCATTCAATTAGTTTCCCCAGCGAGTGGGGAGCTACTACAACTTTAGTCAATAAGCCTGTCCGTCCTGTTGTTTCCATTCAATTAGTTTCCCCAGCGAGTGGGGAGTTAGGAGTAAACTCCGGCTTACTGCGGTCAGCTTTGGGTTTCCATTCAATTAGTTTCCCCAGCGAGTGGGGAGTTTATTTCATCAACTTCAATTCAAACCAATGTTCAAACTAGTTTCCATTCAATTAGTTTCCCCAGCGAGTGGGGAGAGATAGTGGAAAGATTTCTCTACAATAACCAGAGCTACGAGTTTCCATTCAATTAGTTTCCCCAGCGAGTGGGGAGGTACCCCGATTGTAACCCTCACCGGCTGGGAAGTCCAGAGGCAATTTGCGAGGCTCAGGAAAATTGTTGCTACAGGGGTCAAGATAACACCTCCACTTAAAACCTGAAAGTCTTGCCCAGTAAGGCTGCGAGGCTCCGGACGAGTTTGGGTCATTTCAGCGGTTTTGACTGAGCCTCGCAGAAATTGCCAAAACGGAAGGAGCCAACTGTCGAAGGACTGGAGCCAATGAACGGACTCCGCCCATTAAACAATTACGGAACTGGGATATTCGGTAATCACTGGACCCACTCCCCAGGTTTCAACTCGGGCGGAGGTATGCCGGGAAAGCGGATAAAACCGGATGCTGTCTTCCTGTAAGTTGAGCCGCTCGCCCAGTCGTTTCTTGAGTTCATCAAATTTAGAACGAGTCAGGACGCATTCAAAAGTGGAATACTGCACCCATTTTCCGTAGCCTTCCAGCAAATCATGGACTTTTTTACGGCGTTTGTTGTCAGGAATATCGTAAACCACCACATAAAACAACATCAGCGATTTGGCTTAAATCCAGAGTTTTCCATTGAAAATATAAGACCCCTCGTTTCCCGACTACCTCTATTCCCATTCTATGATAAAAGGGGAACACAATTTATGACTTTGGCAAAAATTTAGCGAATCTGATAAGGGGAATATCCGTTGACAGGTTCATAAACAAATTGCTTGTATTCCTTAACTTGTTGATGAAGCAAATCCCATTTCGGTTGAGTTTCCCCAAAATCATCGGTAATCGTCTCTTCCATACGTTGCAAAAACGCTTTCAAAAATTTGGGTCGTCCGGACTCATTCAGGTAACAGCCGCCATTTTTGTAAACAAAATCATCCCGCACATCCATGATATTCCGATTTACCAGATATAAAACCAGCGAATCCACCAAAGGGGCGCGAAACTCTTCAATCAAGTCCGAAGCTAGGGCCGCATGACGGTAGCTGCCCTCATGTAGACAACCGGAATATGGGTCAAGTCCTTGCAGTTCAATCAGCGTCAGCAGATGATTCCAAAGCACTTGATAACCAAAGGACAACATGGCATTGACCGCATTCCCCGGAGGACGGCGGGACCGACCGGCAAACACAAAATCGCGGGAGTTGAGGCAGTCTCCGAAGGCGGAGAAATATTGGGCCGCGCCGGTCCCTTCATACCCCATCAATTGGTCAACTCGTTCCGCTTTTCCTGCTTTGGTCATCAAATAATCCAAACTCTGAATCGCAAAAGCAACCACGTCAGAATTTTGACGCCGTTGTTGGCGCATCAAAATCACCCGGGAGTTTTTTAGTTTAGCTTGGACGATGCGCCGCGCCACAATCAAGCGGTCTATCAAGCTCAATTCTTGTTGATACCGGGACAGTTGCCGATACCCGCGTTCAATCGGCAGAATCCGACCATAACAGTATCCCATCCGCGATAGGTAGCCAATGGGAATGTTCCGCCAGAGGCAACTTCTAATGGCTTGGGTAGTTATTTGAGATTTCCCAAACACCAGAATCATTTCTAGTAAAGGCAATTGAATCTCATTTAGAATGGTGTCGTGCCGTTTAACGAGCAAGAGTTCGCCGTCTAAACAAACATAGCAACCTTGTTGAGAAACATACAAAGTCTGCATAAAAGTTGGCAAAAGAAATCTATCAATTGACCTGCACCTGTATAAGGGTTCCGCTTGGAAAGCGTCGGGTTCCAAAGATACAGCCCGCGAAGAGTGGCTAATAGTTTTTACAGAAATAGCTTTAACGCCCGAGTTCTATCTGTAGGGGCAATTTACTTAAACGCCCCTACAGATAAACATATTAAGACCGGCGGTCTAGTTCATCATAATTGCGATTGGGAATCACTGAAGCGGCTTTTTGAGCTTGAGCATTTCGCAGCATTTCCGTTTCACCAGGATTTAAAAAACGCACCACTCCATCGACAAAAGCTGAAGTCACTAATGTGGATAAAACCACCATTATAGTATTAGTAATAACAGCGGTTAATCCCAAAGGCGCAATCAGCAGAATAACTAAAGTAATGATGCCATTAATACAAGCGACGGCAATATGACGAATGAGAATTCCACGCATTGATAGATACATGAGTTTTGACTCCTGATTGATGAAAGGTAGATAAATCCTGGCCGCCTTTTCGGAATTTTGGGGCAGCGCTAAGTGGACGGGGTGTGAACGTTGAGGGGAATCAACCGGGGGCGATCGTACTTGTGGCAGAGATGAACAGAGTCCTCCGAAAAGTTGAGGTTTCGTGAAACCCTAGGGGGAACCTACCTCAGAGCGTAAAATCTCTAGTGCCCAAGCATATAATGAGCGCGATAGGGGTTGTTGAGGAATTTGCCAATGGCGATCGCAGACCTTTCGGAGACTCTCAACCATTAACTTCATCAAAAGTTCTGGACTCTCAGAAACCTTCGGAAATCCATTGTTTGACCAGAGCAATTGCATCTCCTGTAAGGTTACTGGAGTTGCTTTATGAATCAAATCATTACGCTTAAACCGAATCCCATGTAGCAGTTTGTACCATTTATCGGACTCACGGATATTTTCCAGTTTGCACCACCCATTAATTAAGCCATAAAAACCCGGTTGATAGGGTTTCCCATAAGGGTCAAAATTAGGGGGGAGGCTGATAATATTTTTTCCTAACCAATTTTCTTGCTCACTCCGAAGATAAAGCAATCGCTCGACAGTTTGAGAAAATTGCATAAAGGTGGTGGTATAGTTTTGGCGCTTTAACTGCAATTCAATTAAAAACACCGTTTCCCAGGTTTGCAAACCTGGATTGGTTCGCAACTCCAACAGCCGATCGCGCCATTGCTGCACCTGTTCGGCCCCGGCGAGTTGTTCCACCAAACGCGATCGCAACCACCCATTCTCAATTTGTTTGTTCTGAGCAAACCGGACGATTTCCCAATTGGTGGAAAGCGTGAGGTATCCGGCAAGCTGATATAAAGGCTTATGGCGGCTTTGATGGGCCGATAACCAAATTTGAGCCTCCTGAAAATCTCCCCGTTCCCAAGCTGAAATTACGCGAGAGCGCTCTAGCGGCCAAAAATACTCGCTCAAGGGTACCATTTCATAGCTTTGAGAAAGACTTGCCGAAAACATCTCCTTCTCACAAGCTGAATAAGGACTGGGCGGTTCAATCGGCGAAGCATTAATCACCTGGAACTCACGCACCAAAGCTGCCGCACAGATTTCTAGACTTTCTGCGATCGCCGGAACGGACCCTTTATTTTCAATCAGTAATACAAATTCATTCGAGGGAGACTGGGACCGCTTGTCTAAGGCAAAAGGCCAGATAAAATTCTCAAACTCTTCCCGAATTTTGTGGCGATCGTTGGCATTTACCCCCAAATCTAAAACATCCACCCTGACTCCGGGCCAAGCCGTTTCAATCTTGCCTTTCATCAACTGCGCCAACCAACAGGTATCCGCCCGCCGGTAATTCCAAGGCACCGTCTCCGGCTGATTCGTAGCCCAAAGGATGATGTGATTCAGCCCTTTAGCCACACTATCGGCAATGATTTGATGGTCCAGTAACAGTTCAACCGAACTAAAATCACCCCCCAACCACTCTTGGCAATGTTCATAGTATCGAGACCCCAAATCCCGAACACTCCACAGCATATTGGGTTTGTCCGGTTCATAAGCACCCCTCTCAATCCCCAATTCTTGGTACAACTGGTTGATATGGGGAGGATGACCGCGATCGCCATCGGCCCCAAAACAGCGGACCACTCCATCCTTGCTCCGCCAACCGACCTGACGAGTTCCCACGGTGATAATCAGTGTATCAACGCGATCGATTTCCAGTTGTGCAGTTGTTTTCATGATGATTTTTTGCATCCATTCAAAGTGTAGGGGTATCCTTCCTTGAATACCCTTCAGAAATAGCTATTAACCCAAGCGAAAAACTTGAACGAGAAGGCCAGTTGGACAAATAGGGATTACTTAAATTTGCCCATCCTGGCTTTTAAAATTGGAACATCCCCCTAGGCGTCAGGAATGATGCCAATCACCCACGAAGGTTTGACTTACGTTATCGGCCAGATTTGAGCGGGTGATTTTAACAAATCCAGGTAATGTTTACGCGGGTCAGCAGTTGCAGCAAATACAGTCACAACTTGATAGTGGTCTAAATCAGCTATCCAAATCGGAGAAGGAGTTGCTCCTCGTTGAACTCCACCACACAAACTTTTAGCCTCATCAAATTTCCTCTGGTTTTCCAGGTTATGGAATTCTCGGTGAAGAATATCTAAAGCATAAGGTTTATCTTGGTTTTGACCCGAAACAACGACAATTCGGCAATTGCGATCCACGGCTTCACTCCAACGGTTGCTGGTAACAGGCCCAGCTTGTAACGGTGAACGGGGATTTACAGCAAGCTGAGTCACCTGGTTTAAAGCCTGGTAAAATTCCTGTAACCGCTGTTGGAAAAGCTGCTGAAATTCTAGGGGAGTATCGGGTAGGTTCCAGAATGAATCTGCATTTTCAGGATATAAGGTAGACCCGCGATACCAGGGCGCTCGTTCGCGGTTCTGACGGGAATAACAAGGACGCCGTGAGCCTTGTCCCACTCCCCCCAGATGAAACATCATCCAAGTGAGAGTCTTGAACAAAGAGGCAACTGCTTTTTGCTGATTCCCGGGGGCTTCAGGAGAATAGCGCAGGACAAGAATTCCCACCTGTTCGCCACATTCATCATTTTGTCCTTGGCCTGTAGAACGGGGTTCTTTTTGAGTAACTTTCCCCTCCAAAATCTCGACTCGGACCCACCCCCATTGTTTCGTCGGATTGATGCCTCCAAAGAGTTGCGCTTCCCATAGTTGGACTTCTCTCGGGGGTAAGACACCTAAAGCGAAGCTGCGGAACCAATAACGCAACATAGACTTGAAGGCGATCGGACGAACTTCTGCATCGGGTTGTCCGCGCATTTGCCATTTATCCTGCTTATCCTTCTTCCATTCGGTAAACTTTTGGCGTCCGTGAATCAGTTGACCTTGCAAGGTAAATTCTAGCCGGAAAAATTCATCCTTGGGTTTACTGGCACCGGCACGAATCAGTTCTCCATACCCACTATTGACTTGAGAGCCAATCCCTGCTTTCAATCCAGTGACCAGCCATGCTTTAACTTTATCTAAAATCGAAGTATCGCTGCAATTGCTGACCAAGCGTAACCCGATTAAAAAGGTGGGTTCTTCTAGGGAGAAAAATGGATTAGGGTTAGGACTGTAATTAGGCAAGGAATCCCCGTCCCATTTCCAGATATTGTTAGCCATATCCACCTTTAATCCGGCTTTGTGCGGTAGGGGATAAGCATCGAGGAAGACCACTTTTCCATAGCGATCGCTACCTTTGGCATCCAGAGAACCAAACCAAGGGGCAATCTGCTTCTCTGCTTCTTTCCAGCCCACACCCTCGGCTGCCATCCGTTCGCGAATTGCCTGGGTTCTTGCAACCCCGCGTAAGGTTGCCGAAGGAATGTAAGGCATCCCCAAGGCGTCAAAAGCAGGTAACAGGATGCTTTCAGGTCCCCGATGTCCGCCAACGCGAATCCGCCAAGGACATTTGACTTGGAAAGTGTTGTTTTTACCAGCAATTGCTTGGGTGCGATCGCAGAGTTGTTGGAGTCGTTGCTGATACTGGGCCTTTTCTTCTGCCATTTGCAGAATCTGTACCTTTGTGCCGTCTTTTTGCGGAGAATCAAGCGATCGCATCCAGCGCAGATACTCTACAAAACTGGCGGTGCTATCAGGTTGTGGTGGGCGATCGGCATATAACCAGGGAGATGGCGGCGAATTTGAATTCCCGCCACCGCCACCACCTTGATTGCCACCACCACCTTGATTGCCACCACCAACGGGAGGAATAACCAGAGGAAGTTTGGGTTTAGCGGTGTTTTTGACAGGAGTTGGGCCAGCTAAGGGAGTCGCTGGGGGCTGGAGTTTTTTCGGGGGTTGGGGTTTTTTCGGGGGTTGGACTACATTTGGTGTCATGATTTAGTCCTCTCCAGAAACATTGTGATAAACAGCAGTCGCCCAAAAACTAAACTCTCGGGCCAAAGCTAATCCCAATCCGGTCAACCCCAAATATTCGTCGGTATCTAAGTTTTTGAGGGTAGTTAAGCCCTGATTGCCTGCTAGGTTGCCATTCTGCAAATTGGCAAGGGTTTGTAAACACTCGAAATATTTACGAACAACCTGCTTTTTCCCTTCTTGCCCGAGGGCTTGTTCTTCTGCTTTCAGGCGCATCATGCCCCAAGTAGAAAGATAGGTATAGAGTTCAACAGCTTGACTTTTCTGCTCTTTGAGGTGAGTGTTGTCCTGAGTTTGCGATCGCAACTCCGACAGCGCTTCATAAACGGGAGTCGCTATAGTCCGGGGGTCAAAAGTCATCATGGTTACTCCTGAAGTGAATTAATAAACTAAAGCTGAAGTTGAAGAATAGCCCAATTATACGGGCCTTTTTCTAGTGGTAAATTCTTTAGGCGAAGGACAGTCTGTGTTGAAAAAGAGACTGTTTTCACGAGTTCCAAAGAAGTCAGGTTGACCATTGCTGAACGAACCCTCGTCCTAAACTTTCTTGACCCCCAATCTGGATAATCTCTTGACGACTCAGCAAGTTTTCAAATGCAGTTTGAGAACTTTGGCGAGTACCATTCGCCTGAGACGTAATGCCCCAAGGAAAATACATCACGGTGTCCGGTGGAATCGCTTCCTCATAGCGAAATCCGCCATCGACCGATTTATGCTCGTCCAACTTGACCTTCACCTGCCGCCAGAGACTCATTTGGATTAACGTCACACAATGATGGTCAGGCAAAACCAAAACCCGGTCAATGCTTTGACTTGCCGGATGCTGCGGGATAAACGCCTGCCAGTCTTTCCAGTCTTGCAACTCATTGGAATTGATAATCGCATCCTTCAGATACATCCCCGACTGATTTTTTTTGACATTGGTCAAATAGGATTCTTTCGGAATCTCATGCAACTCGGTATTAAACCGTTTCCAACGATTAAGCAGCATTGGGCAGCTAATCCAAACCACCCCATGACTTAGGGAAGGCACAGGTATCCACAGCAAAGAACCATCTCCAATCCAAATATCCCCCTGTTCTAACTGGGTGATGGTCTTACCCGTTTGGGATTGGTATTCGGCTAGGAACTCTTGATTATTCAAGTCTTTCAAATCCGGCCCAAACAGTTGAGTGCGGACTACGCGATTGTCCACACTCGCGCGTTGGCGTCCTCGAATGGTACTCGATGGAATATAAGGCAAATCCGTATGAGATTCTCGCGCAATTCCTAATAGGTTTCCTTCTTGAGTTGTGCCGCCAGTATGTAACGGGGCTAACAGATATAGATAAACTAACTCGGTCATTAATTTGCTCCTTCGTAAGAAATCCACAACAATTCTGAATACCCCAACTGCCGCCAACGTTGAACGTGATGGGGTGCGGTGTCACTATCTTGGAACAAGGGTTCCGGCTGATTCAGGTAGTACAAACTTCCGGGGGGTGCGGCAAAAACTTGGGGGGCGGGAATGCTGCGTTGAGCTTGCCCTTGTTGACTCTCTTTCTCTCGAACCCGGCAACTAATCGGCACCGCTTTGTCTGTAGCTACACTAACTAAACTACCCGTTTTTTGATTGCCATTGGCCGCATGAGCTAATTTCCATTCCCAGGGCCAAGCACGACAAACGGCTTGACCTGAGTCTTGTTTGCGCTCAAATACACCTGGGGTGACCAGATAGGCGATCGCCTTGCCCGATTGTTTGAAGTTGTGATCGCTCAGGGTCGAGATGGTTTTCCACTGCTCCTCTAACGGTTGGGAGCGTTCTAAAATTGCCCGATGTCCCTCTCCACCAAGTTGAATTACCGTTTTGTCGAGCAACTGATTAACGGCGATCGCTAAACTCCAACCCGGTGTCATCCGGACTGCATTCTCGACAAAATAGCCATCAGCATCTTTGACTTGCCGAGTCCCTTGTTCCAAAGAATTATGGGAACGAGTTTCCACAGTCCAGGGTTTGACGGCGTTCTGGTCTTGAGTTAGCCAATCTGGTTTAGCAATTTGGCCCGTTTTCAGATAAGTAGCGATCGCTTGAGTGGGCAAAAACTGGCGGTAAAAATATCCAGATTCTGGTTCATCTTCCTCATCCCGCTTCCCCTCTGTACGGGGTTTTACCAAAGGGCAAGGTTGGAGAGGATTCCAGTATCCTTGGCTTAGAGGAAAGTCTCCCATCCAGTCCAAAGGCAGCAAGGGAGTAGGTCCTACAAATCCCAAGGGCCGGGGAAAATAAAGAGTATCGTCATAAGCGAGAAAAACTCCTTTGAGGTGGAACTTACCTGCGTCCCCACTAATGCCCCGCAATGCCCCGGCGATGGTATGAGCGTTAGGGGGAAATATGCTCCCAGCCCAAGCGCGTTCCCCCGGGGTAAAGGGTTTGGCATCCCGCAACATCAGCACATCCAGAGGCGTGATTGTGTACCAATACATCTAATGTTCACCTCCTACTTTAATTTGGCGACTCCGCAGCACGAAGGCCGCCAGTTTCAGCCAGTTTTTGACGTCGGTTTCTTGGTCTTTGCTTTGGGTCGTTATATACAAATTCTTGAGGAACTCGCTTAAGGCTTCCTGAAATTTAACTTTCAAGGCGTCATCGCCTTTGAAAACCTCGCGACGGCTACAGAAGGCTGTAGTCCAGTGGAAAATGGCGTCGGCACAGGGAACGGGATGTTGACTCCAGACCTCTGCTGCTTGCTCAAATAAGGCACAATCTAGGGCAGGGAAATCTAAGTTAACGTCATTTAACTTAGGGAAATTCAGCAGCGATCGCCACTTATCAAACACCTCAAACTTGGCCGTTGCCTTGAGGATATTCCCATTGCCATACAGCACTCGCACCTGCACTGCATTTTTGACCTCTCCGGCTGGAGTAGAATAATCCTTGGCTCCGTCTTCCGCTTCCCAGAGGTTTTCTAAAGCGATCGCCAAAGGAACGGAATGATGCGCCAGGACCATGCCAAAGCTAATACTGGCTCTCGAACCCATCGTAAACAAGGGTCTGCTGGAAAGATTTTTAGGTAATTTCTCTCCTTGGAAGCGCCAATAATCTCCATCACAGGAAAATTCCCCTTTCGGGTCGCTGCCGCCCTTGAAACATTGGCGAATATCCCACAGCCAGCTATCCCATTCCCACAAGTTGGTATAGGCCAAAACGTCATCGCCACCGCCATAAATCAACCGTCCTGCATAGCGCACTTCGGTCAGGTACGGGACTAACTGATTGGAAAAATCCAACAAGGCGCGGCTCAGGGCGTTATGACTCGCCGGACCCATGCGTTTTTGGCACTCTAAGAACTTCTCTAAGGACTCGCGAACTGCTAACTCCGGGATTTGGTCTTGCAAGGCTTTGGGAATATACTCCTTATAGGCTTGCAACGGTTCACCTTTGAGCCAGTTGCTCATCCCATCCCCATCTCCAGCGGCGAGCACATACCAATCCGTCGGATTAGCGCCGGGGGGGAACCATTGGCTGATGGCCTCACGCAGTTTCCGAAGTTCTTCTTGTTTCTGCTGTTTTTGCTCGGTTTTAGTCAGGACCGCCCCGGCTGTCTGCGCTTGTGGT
This sequence comes from Laspinema palackyanum D2c, assembly GCF_025370875.1. Classification (NCBI taxonomy): domain Bacteria; kingdom Bacillati; phylum Cyanobacteriota; class Cyanophyceae; order Oscillatoriales; family Laspinemataceae; genus Laspinema; species Laspinema palackyanum. The sequence continues at coordinate 49,050 of NZ_JAMXFD010000017.1, read as the reverse complement.
TCAAACTCTTCAATGTACCATCCGGCATTCAAGACCCGGGGATGAGGCCATTCGGGATGTTGGTCCGCAATCCAAGGAATTCCCCAAGATTGGGGTTCCCCCTTAGAATTGTTTTTAATCCAAGGAAGATCGCTTAAACTTTCGCAAGCCTTCTGATAGTAAGCCAAAGCTTCTTGTTGTTGGGGATGATGTCGCAACCATCCAGCCACCCCCGAAGTCAAGTCAGGATAATAAAGCTGCAACCGGGTTTGGGGTTGCTGCAATAAATCGGGCAGAATCCGGTGCAATCCCCGTTTAAGCACTTCGGTCGCATTGAGTTCTTCAATCCCATCAAACAATCCCACCGACCGCTGCCAGTCTTTTGCCGTTTCTCCTTCGGTCACCCAATCGGGACCATTATGGACCACAGGACCGATACCAGAAACCGTAGACCGGGGTCCAAAGGCAGACGGAATATTCCAAGTTCGCGAATTTTTAACCGCCGTCAACGCAAACCGGGTTTGGTCGAAAATGCTGGCCCACCAAGAACCCACGTTCAAATTTGGCTGTCTGGCTTTATAAGATTGCGACCGTTGGCGGCGATCGCGCCAATCTTCGGCAACGCTAATCTGATAAGTTTCGGCCACAAATTGCGCTTCGGCCTCCACCAGTAGATTCTCCGCAGGACGAGCAAACTGATTTTGGGCCTTTTGCCAAGTTTGATAACTTTGGGGTTGACGTGGGGACTGGTGCAGTTCCAAAAGGCGATCGCCTAGGGGTAAAGCGGTCCAATAAGTTTGCCACTGCGCTTTGAGCCAGTCGGACCAAGTATGGGGATTGAGCTTGGGCATCCATTTTTGAGTACCCTGCAAATCCGTCAACACCTGGTTTCCCAAACTTAGCCATTCGTCTTTGAGGGTTTGTTCAGCCTGTTGCATCGCGGCACAAACTGGATTTTTCACCTGCCCCTTGCCGGTGCTGCCCGCGCCGTTATCTGGCAGAATCATCACCAGCACATTGGGAAATCCAGCGGTGAGCAGTTGCCGTTCGCTAGGGGATTCAATCCACTCGGAAAAGTCAGGATATTTTGACAATAGCCAGGAATCAATCAGCGGTTGGGCATAGAGACAGGGATACACCAGGGTGTCCGGGCCATATTTCCAAGCAAGCGACCAAGCGACCTTCGCAGATAAATAATGGAGTAACCAAGACCCCGCCCAAAAGTCACGCATCTTACGGCTGGCTTTGATGAGTTCCTGCACCGGCGTAAAGCTAAAAATGCCCACATAAGGACGGGATTGGTGATAATTTTTGCCTTGGATGGCCCGCTTCCGGGGATAATTATCTGGGTCACAATGGTAACCTGCTAACGCACCAGCCAAAGCAGAAGTCATGGTGGTATGGCTCCATACCGATGCATCGGGAATGCGAGTATCTGCCGGGAGTAAGGGCAACGTGGATTCTTCTGAGAGATTAGCCGTCTGGTCCAAGGCGCGGGAGAGGGCCACAGGATAGCAGCGCCATAACCACCAGTAGACTTGCCGCGCATCCGTACAGGTGCGGATACTTTCGGGAATCAAAATCGTTTCCACTTCCGCTAACCATTTGCTTCGATTAGTCTTGTCATTGAGCAAGAAATCGTGCCATTCGGCTAATTTAAGGGTTTGTTTGGCTCCCGAAAGTAGATGCTTGATTTCTAAGCCGTTCTCGTCATAATCTACTGCTTTATGACCGGGCAGACGACCCAGGGCAGCGCGATCGCTGGCTGAAGCAATCAAATCGCACAAGCTAATTTCTTTCAACCAGTTGCTACTATAGACAGACTCCTTATGAGATTTGGCTTTCGGAGATATCCAGCCCTCCATGCAAGCCAAAGATGACCATGCTCCCTCGCTACCGCGTCCTACATTCGTCTGCAATGCTTTGAGCGCTGGATCATGGAGCAATCCCCAGATTTTCGCTTGCCAATAGGGTGTATTTGTCATGGTTTGTTGATTTTTCTTGAGATGAATGGACCGGCGGGGAATTAACGCAAGCCGTCGCCTTCTGTTTACCTATCGGAATATTTGGGAAAAATTACGCAATTTTCTGGGCATTCTTAGAATTTCTTGCCGTTCCCAGCCTCCACCTGGGAATGCCATAAGGATTCTGCTTCTTCTCTAGGGAAGCAATTGCTCCAATATGCAAGGTTTGCCCGTGACATTATTTAATGAGAGTAGGACTCTCGCGATGTACGAACCCAATGGCGCGCACAAAAACCCGATTAACCCTAAATTTATCAGTTTTTTCTAGGGTTGTCTGAAATTTGAAGATATGTATCCAAATTATTGCAAAACGATACAAACCTTTACAAGTGAACAGATTTCGCCATTGTTAACAAACTGTGTCAATATTGCCATTACCTTGACATTCCCCAAAAAAAAAGGTAACCCGCATGGCCAAGAAACCGACCCCCCACCCTTATTCCGACCGCAGCAGTTTTGAGCGGTTGATGTTGCTGATTGCGGCCCTGGTTCACTATCCCGGCGTCGGACATAAAGAGGAACGGGAAAGTCACTCCGGCGATGCGCTGCAAGGTGTCCAAAAAAAATTTCGCGAGTTGGCGGCGAGTTTGGGAATGGAATTGGCTCCAGGCTATCCGGCAACTGCCACCCTTCGCAAAGATTTACAATGCTTGCGAGACTACGGCATCCTTGAGCGCCGGATTTATCGTTGGGGATACTACCTGGGAACTGGCGTGATGAGCCAAGAACAGTTGCAGGTGATGATGTGTGCCTTGGAATCGCAAGGTAAATACCAAGGTAATCCCCAAGCGCGTCAGCTTCACGACCTGTTATCTCGGCGGTTGCGCGGGATGGAATTGGCGAGCGGGGGGCAATTTTCTTACCCAGTACGCCAACATCTGAATCGAGCCATCATGGAAACAGACCCACTGGAGATGATGAAACGGGGGAACAATCAAAACACCTTATTTCATCAGCAAGCAACGGTGGAGGAAGCAATCGCCTCCGCTCAGGCGCTCGAACTTTCCCGCAAACGTGACCCGTATGGTCGCGGGTTGGTCGGTCTTTTGCGACTCTGGCCTCTGCAACTGGTGTACCATGATATCGCTTGGTATTTGATTTACGAATATTGTGAGACCGGCCATCTGGCGATCGGTCGATTCGACCGCTTTGGCGACTACTGCCAGTTGCTCACTCAGCACCGTACCCTCGAACATCAATCCCAAAGCCTGAAAAATGCCCATCAACTCTTGCAAAATGGTTGGGGATTATACTTGGGTGACCCGGAGGAACAAGCAGCAGAATTAGCCGGGACTTTAACGTTGGAACCCGTCAAGGTCCGATTTTTCAGTCCGGTGATGGAGTTTATCCGGGAAGGGGACTGCCGCCATCGGCAACAAAAAATTAAACTCGGTCCCAAAAATGAGACGGGCCAAATTGAATATATCGATTACATCGTGCCACTACCCCGGCGCTCTTTCAAAGAGTTTCTGCTGTGGGTCTATCGCTACATGAACAACGCGATGGTCCTGTCTCCTCCTGAATTAGTCCAACAACACCGGCAAGCTGCCCAGGATTTAGTCACCCGTTGGGAGTAAAGTTCGAGATGGGGTCCGGTGGGAGGTATTTCTTATTTCTAGGCGATCCCTTGGCGAACACCGCTTGGGAAAATTATGCAGAATGTCGTCACCATGAGCAAATTCCATTGATTCTTAGAAGTGCAAGGATGCGATCGCCACAGACAACCTGTAACCCTTTTCAGTTTTTAGCTAGTGTCACGGTCACGGTCACGGTCCAATTCCAATCTGGAAACAGCCTCTAGGTGTGGATTGCGTCGAATGACCCGAGGAAGTAGTCTAAGTTGAGAGCGATCGCTTATTCAACCCGCCGCAACTGCCAACCACCGAACCAGTTTTGCTCGGGTTGGTCATGATAGCGCGTGTTGATCGCCGCATTGATATCCACTTCAAACACCTACACCTAATTGCACATTCCAAACCTCACCCATTCACCAACACCGGCTGAATCCAGCGCCACTCTCGCTGCTGCCGTCCTTCCCCAATCGCCACCCTGCGCCAATGACCCTTACGCCAATGAGTCCGGGGAGTGGCATGGGTGGAGTGGGCTGTACCCGTAGCCCGTTCAGTTTTGGGCTGAAACTGCTGACCAATCATCAAGGGGCTAAAGCGTTCCGATTTAGACTTGCCGCTAGAAAATCCTTGACCTTTGGTGGAAATTGCCGCTGGAGCCGGAGGGGTCAAGTCATCGGGTCGAATTTGCAAATAGAGGAGCGTTTGGAGAACGATGCGTTCGATGCGCTGCTGGAACTGCTGTTCGAGGTTGAGGTCTTGGTTGGAATCCACAAATCCGACATTGACCATCTCGAAGTCACCGTGAATCAGTTCGTCCCCTGCCAGTTCAATCGTGCTGGCATAACCCGTGCCTTCGCGCAGGACGGTAGCCCACCGGAACTTATCGCATTCTAGGGGAGCGTGTTCGATGGTGTGGCCTCCCAGCTTCAACGGAGGCAGTTCCAAGCCTTTCGGGAGATGCTGGAAGAACACCCAATCACAAGCGTTGTTTTCAGGGTTCAGGATTTTGTCTCGGGGTAGCATGATAATACCGCAGGGAACCAAGACCTTCAAATCGCCAATTGCCCGAGGTACGTCGGACTCGTCAAACGCGGCGAACAAATTTTTACCCAGCCACCAGACTGGGAACTCGTTGTGAGCCAAAGTCCAGGCGGCGGACAAAATTCCATTCCAGGCTAGGTCACCCAGCACATTACGGATATCTAACTGCCCACTGGATACGCCCATTTCTACTGTTAGCAGATTGTGAGCCAGATTCTTAGCCGCACTGGAGAACGGTTCGTACCCCGCCAGCTTGGGATAGGGACGGTCGATTTTGGCAAACCAATGTGATTCTTTCGCAAGTTTCAAGGCTTTGCGATAGAAAATCTTGGCTTCTTTCAAGGTGTAATTCATAGCTGGCAAAGACTGAATAGAATAAACCAATTATAGCACTTGTGATAGTTTGACTCAAGCACCTCCAAAATATTGGCAACATTTTGTGACTTATGTGCTAGTCATCCAATCACTCACGGGCTGGACGAGGTTGCGAATCTGCTGGAGGCGATCGCGCACTTCCCGAGACAGCCGCTGCCATATCGTGCGCCGCCATTGCTGGGGTAGACCCACGGTGGCATCGGCCAGCAACTGAGCATCGGCATCGGGTTCGGCAGCCACCAACTTGAGCAGTTCCGTCCAGCCATCGATGTCGGTGCCGTTGGTGGCGAAATCGGTAGGGTCGGAGTTAGGCCGATCGCCTACGGGATAGTTGCGCTCCAGACTGCCGGTGAGTGGGACCTTGGGTGCGAGGTTAAGGTCAGATTGTTCCATTGAGCCAAGGTGATCACAAGTCGGCTTATTTATAAGAGCAGCGTTTTTATCGGGACTTGTGATCACCCCAACGGAGGCTTGCTGGGACTGGGTTTGGGCGATTTTAGGTGCTTGCCGGTCCCGGGTCAAGGCAGCGGCAATTTCTGGAACACGACCCCGAGACAACTCACCCGCCGCAACTAAATCGGCATACTTCAGGTCCCACGCGCAGAAGATAGCATCTCGGTCGAGAGGGGCCACAACTTGATAGATGCGTTTACGGTCTTTGCCGACGATGCGGCTTTTGAGTTTGAAACCAATCTTTTGCAAAATGGACGCAAGGATTTTCCCGGGCTTCGAGTTTTCCGAGATGGGTACTCCCAGGATGCGACTCATCTGATAACGCCGGAACCAGCACTTTTCCCAGAACGCCGCAATCAACGGGTCCTCCAAAGTTGTGCTAAATCCAGGCGAGTTGATAATTTCCTGGATGCCGATGGCCTGCAACAATCGCAACTTAGCTCCCACGGTGGTCAGGTCGGGGACAAAAATGACACTGGAGCACCACTGCTTGAGATGCGATCGCAACTTCATCCCATCCAGAATCATCGCCAGTTCGGGACGTTCCAGCCAGTATCCCAAACGCAGCCGGGACAAGTATAGTGGGTTCTGGATGATATTCGTATAAATCCATTCGGGTGTCATCGCAAAACCGGGCAAATCCTCACGCAACAGAACGCCCTTGGCTTCATTGCGGTCGGCTTCCGATGCGGCAGGGTCGTCCAGGATGATTCGAGCATCCTCAAGGGTTAACGGGCCACTCCAGCCTTGGAAACGTTGGGTAGCTTCCTTCTGCTTAATTTCGAGTTTGGCTTCTTTGACCAATTCGGAGGCATAAGAATCCTCGCCCATCACTTCGATAATCTCAAACCCTTCTGCGACTAATTCCGCTTTCAACAACTCCGCGTGATGTTTCCAGGCAAAGTTACGACGAGCAATAATTTCGGCGTAAAGTTGCAAACTCGGACAGTTGGCCCAGTCCTCAGCTTGCCATTCCTGCAAAATCTCCGCCCAATCCTCCGGGTCGAAGCCGTCTTCTTTGATGGCAATTGCTTGAGCCAATGCCGCCACATCGAAGCCATCTTTGGCATTGAGGGTGAGCGCTTTGATAACTTTCTTGGGGTCGGTGTAATGGCTCAATTCCCCGGTTGGCATCCCGCATTTTCTGGCATAGATTTCAGTGGGAATGTTCGGACGATATCGAGCGATAAGCTGCCGGAACGCATAGGGTTGGCACACACCTGCCGAGTAGCCAATTCGTAAGTTGAACGAGTCAATTTCAATGGACAATCCCACGATAGCAGTGGGTGAAATGAGCAACACCTGGGGCGCTTCAGCCGAAAGCCAGCGATTCGGGTTTTTCATTTGTTCTTTGACTTCCGAAAGTTTTGCGGTGTCTTGTGTCCAAGACTGACAATTGATATCATTCGCTACCAGAATGGACTCGATGGCTTCGATTTCAGTGCGCGAATCAGAGAAGAAAATCACCCGCTCTCCCGCACTGGTTGCCGATAGAATTCTCTCGTGAATCGAACCCGGTTTGCCTTCATAAAACAAGATAGGATTACCTTCTTCGGGCTTGCCGTCGTTGCGAACCAGAAACATTTTTCGTCCGGAAATCGCTTCCATATATTGGATATCGGCATCGTCCAAATCGGCGTCCAAGCACAGAATTAGTTTGGCATTGCGGCAGAGTTTCTCGAAGGCCGCGATAATCTGCGGTCGGTTGTTAGCAATGGCGGTGTTTGCAGTCAGCAGATGTTCCAGTAACGTATGAATTTCATCCAAAATCAGCACGTCCCACTCGCGCCAAGATACGGTGAGCAACGAATCAAAACACAGACCGATTTCGTTGGTATGGGCGCGCTGCAATCTCGTCAAATCTTGCCCGTCTTCCGTGACTAAATCCAGGTCACTTTTCCAGGGAATCCCCCATTCAGCACAGCTTTGTAATCCCAGAGAAATCCGAGGGAATAGCGACAAAATCGAGAGATTATTGGCCTTGCAAAATGCAATATATTCCTGAATGAACGAGCGAGTTTTCCCAGTCTTTTTCCCGCTCCTGGTCCCGACTAATCCAAACCGAGGCATCTGCTTCACTGTGTCCGGCGATAACCGCTTGCTGTTCAGGATAATATCGGGTTGGCGAGTCAGCGACCGCACCCGCTTCGCCAGTCCAATTTTAGTGCGATATTGTGAGAGAGAGATTTCCTTGATTTGCATAACGGCTGGCAACTCATCGCAGTCGAACTCGGAGCCTTCGAGTTGTCCCCAATATGCCACTGCCACCTCAAAACCTTTCGACTCCAGCCACTGCAACAACTCAGCTTTTTTCTGGTGAATGTTGAACTTGACCCCATCAGAGTCGGGCCAATAGACAATCTTCTTGATGCCCAGTTGGTAGAGCGATCGCATCAAAGTCAGTTCCGACGCTTTGAAGTGACCCCCCGCCGCACCAATCCACAGCCCACCATGCCGTTGCTGAGAGATGAGCGGTTTGAGGATGCCCTCGCTCAGGTTGGCAGTGGCTCCAACGGGTGAGCCAGTCACGGTGATGGGCATTTCGCCATTGTTGAGCCGTTGCTGCTTGCCCCATCGATATTTGTCCCCATTTTTCGCCTGGTCCATGCGAATCTGGTAGCCCGCAATTTTCCCGCCAATCCAAGCGGGACACACCAGACCAAACGGCAACGACCGGAATCCACCTAGCTCAATCACCTCATCGGAAAGTCCGCGCCGGTGCAAGTCATTTCGGTGCTGCGAGGATAAACCCATTGTGTTCAGCCAGCGTTTCAGTTCGGCATCCCGGACATTTAGAAAGTCGTCCAGGTCCGAGGTCTGGCGCTCTTTCTCTTCCTGGATGCGCCGGTTTTCTGCCCGACGTTTTTGGGCTTGCTCTTGTAGGCGATCGAGATAGTTCGAGTTCAACCCATTCCAGGGAGCGACTTTCTCCCGAATCTCGTAGCATTCGCAGCCGTGCCAGCAACTATATTTGCCATCCTTGGGGTCCACCGTCAGGCGATCGCCACCGCAGACGGGGCAGATGTAGGCATTTTTGCGCTTGGCGGGTTCGAGTTTTTCGAGATAATCGAAGATTGAGAAGGCCATTAGTTCTGCCCCCCCAACTCAACGATGGTCGAATCTTGAGCGAAGGGGCAGGGCCAGCTAAATTGATAGCTCGACAATGCCCGGGCAGTCAGCCGGGATTGCAGGATAGTATCCATAGACGCTCCTTATTCTGAGCCGTCCCTTCATGGATCTAGTTCCCCTGAGAAGATTAAACTGAGCGGCTAACTTGTTTAGCGAACCTAAATTTGTTAGACTGCAAGTAAGTTTTTCAAGATTACAGAACTTGTGTTCTGTGTTTAATCTTCTGTGTGTGGGGGTTCTGGATCCGCTCGATTGGCGTCGAGCTTTCCGGGGCAGCCACTTTTTTTTTTTTCTGAAAACATGATAGCACATTTATCCTGCTGGGCTACCCGTTTCAAGATATTTCAGCAGGATTTTGGTATTTGTTATGCAAAAATATAGCCAATTTAGCCTAAAGATTTACCGAGGGTAAAACCCTGATAATCTTGTCCTGCAAGGATTTAGGCGAATTACTTCCTTATCTTATTCCTAAGATAAAACTGATTGACTCTAGTGCAAAATAAAATTTTAGTTCAACTATTTAAGTTCTAAATTAATAGTCAACTTCGGCGAAATGTGACGTGAAAAAGGGAGTTTAACGTCTGCTGTTTAAGTATTAACTCAGTTTTGAGCGCCAACTTAATCACCAAAACCAGGCAGTCTCTACCCACTAGGCCCCACTATCTTAGGGTCCCCTAGTGGGGATGGAGACTGGGGCTTGATGGGGCCTGACTAGCCTGAGCCGGTAAGCGCGACTATGCCTACTTGCGATCGCCTCATCCATAACTGCCAGCCGCCAGGTGAACTGACTCCCACCGGAACTCATCCGGACGGGGTAGCCTGTCTTAGCAAAGGTTAAGAAATCTTGACGTTTTAGAGGGCCTGAATCATGTGGTTAAAGTTTGGAGTTTCCCCCGCCGGTGAGTTGGTCGGAGTGGACCAAGTAGGTCGCGGGAAGACGAAATTAACCTGCCTGTATTGTGGTGGCGGGTTGATGGCGAGGAAGGGTAATCAGAAGCAACACCACCTCGCGCACACTGGCGAGACTTGTAACCCGGTGATTCATCGGGTCAAAACCAAAGCGTTCCCGTCCCTGCCGCTCTACGATAATTTCCTAATCCAACTCAAGGGGGAAGAACTGGAGCGGTTGAAAGTGCTGTGGCGCGAGTACGGGAGGGAACGGCGACCGATTCCGAAAGACCTGACCGAATTCCGCTGGATTTTGAAAGGGCTGATGGCGGGCGAAAAGCCCTCCGGGCATGGCTCCGCTTACCGCAATTTTTGCCAGTTCACCAACCAGGGCCGGATTCCCGTGGGTTCGTTGCCGTTGGGAAAATTCAACCAAGTCCAGGAGCCGATGTTGTTGGAGGAACTGGAAAAGCTGGAGCGCTCTGCCGGTGTTGCGCTCGCTGCTGGACTGGATTGCGCTTCGGAACGACGGGCTGACCTGGAAATCTACCGGGCCCAACTTAGGAGGATTCTCTTAAACTCGCTCTATTTCTTGGAGGTCACAGCCGATGGGCAACTGTTCCATAAAATCGGCATCACGACCCGACCGATTGAGCAGCGGATTAAGGAGGTTGAACGGGATATGCGATCGCATTTCTCAGAGGCAACCGTTGAGCTACTCGGACTCTGGCAACACCGGGGAAATGTTGAGCTTTATTTCAAACACAGATACCAGCGATTTAACTTCCCCATTGGCACTCTGACCGAGTATTTCCGATTTCCCAAGGTTGAGCCAGTGTTGCGAGACTTGAATGGGATGGCTCCCAAGGTTTTGAGTGCGGTTGAGTGGAAAGTCTTGGGAGGCGATAGCCTAACAGCATAGTTGCGGTTACCACGTTGTAGATTGAGAATGGTTTGGAGCCTTTGGATAAAATAGGAAAAACCGTGTGGCTCCTTGCGTTTTGTGATTATTTTTTATGGCAAAAATATAAGCATCCTTAAAAAAGAGAAACTGTCAGCTAGTTTCTAGGAGTTTCCTGCCAGAAATATTATTTCCTTACTTGATTCAATAGCAGGAAGGTGGGCTATAAGGTTTTATAATTGGGAACGAAAAACGAAGCAATCCCAAGTCTGAGCGATTGCTGCATTTCTATCTGCTGTTTCCTTAAACTTTGATGATTTTTGAGTGCCTTGAAATACTATAGCCAACATCCTAACGCTTTCTCGATCGACTACCTCAACGACTTGCGAGGAGCAATTCTAGCCTCCCCTTATCTAGCAATCAACAACCTCAATCGCGATTTCATTGGCACAAAAGGGTTTTCCGTGGTGTTTCAACGTTCGGAAATTTCCGAAGTAGAACGGCGGTTCCCCTTGTTCAAACCCTATCTAGACCAAGCATTACAGCCTGAATGCAATGCTTTTTACCTCAACCCTTTGTTGCTGGGTGAAGGTTCCCGCGTCGATCCGCATATCGATCGATCTTTGCGATCGTACTGCAAAACAGTTGAACCTCCCGCAGCCGTCAGCGTTTTATACGTGCAAGTACCGCCGAACTTGCAAGGGGGAGAGTTGATACTGCGGCGCAACAAACAGCAAGTCGGACAGATTAAGCCGCAAGCCAACTCGCTGATCTATTTTCAAGGAGATTTGACTCACTCTGTCAACGCTGTTAAAAGTACCGGAACTCGTTTGAGTTTGGTTTGCGAACAGTACAGTTTGAGCGAAACAGAACTGCAAGATATTCCAGGATTCACAGTGGAATCTAGGGCCGTGAAAGCAAAAATTAAGTTCGGTCTTGGGGTGTTGGTTGCGGTAAGCGCAGCTATCCCGTAGGGAATCGCCTCGGGCCAATAACTGTCACTACCGACAGTTATCCGATTCCCGCCGGTGCAGATGGAACAATTTCGTCACAAAACTTTACGTCTTGTCCTATTTTGCTATTACCTCGGCTGTATGCCGTGTTGAGAGATTTGAACGGGATGGCTCCCAAAGTTTTGAACGCGGTCGAGTGGGATGTCTTGGGAGGCGATAGCCTAACGGCATAGCTGCGCTTACCGGGTTGCAGGTTGATTCGATGGTCCTGATTAGCTCTTGTTCTGGAGATGCGATCGCACTGCAAATGGATTCTATTGTACCAATTAGGTTCAGGTCTGGGATGGCGATCGCTTTAACTCGAACCCTAAGCGCCCGTCCCCCCAACCTGAAATCGTTTTCACTTTGGCGGCCAACGGGATGCTATTCGGATAAAATAGAAAAAACTGGATTGGCCCCACAGTCGAAAATGTCGAGATATTCCAAAGACTGGCAGCAAATCGCTCTAACCGTCAAACAACAAGCAAACTGGTGTTGCTCCAAATGTGGTCGCCAATGCTTGCGCCCCGGTGACGAGACTAAACACCTGACCAAATCGGAACGGGGTAGGTTGACCCTGAACGTGCATCACCACAACCGGATGCCCGAGGACAACCGGCCCGAAAACTTGATTGCGCTGTGCAGCACCTGCCATTTGAGCTGCCACACCCGCCAACAGTCGAACATCCCGCCCGGTCAGCTTTCGTTCCAGTTTTAACCGTCATTTCCGTCGCCAATCCCCAGGTGCGATCGCATCCGACTATTTCTAAAGGGCCACCCCTCAGTTAGCCCCGCCTTGAAACGAGCCATTCTTATTCTGCAAAACCGGATACGCCCTTCTTCCCTGGTTTATGTCGGAACCCCATCAAGGCAAATTCTGCTCTTGCTCTAGTTGTTGCTGCTGGTTCTGTTCCATCAGTGGAAACAAATCCAGTCCCGTGCGCCGTTCGATTTCAGCCACACTTGTCAGTCCGTTGCGGTAGTCGTAGTCACGCGGAACGTCCTGGTCCAAGATGAAAGCGTACATCCGGGACCCATCCCACAGCACCTTCCAGTAACCCGAAGGAACCCGGTGAGGCTGGCTACTATGGGGCAAAGGGGGCATCGGTCGTTCGTAGAGTGTGCCGGTGATAACGTAAACTGTCTCGACCTGTTGGGCCATCTCTCGTTCGGCCCGTTCCAGTTGCAGCCAAGCCCCCCGATTGAGGTCCGCTCGTTGTGGTGTGATATTCGAGAGCAGATTTGTCAGTTGCCAGTCTCCCCCCCGCGCCGAAGCCAGTGGCATCTGGTGGCCCCGGTCGTAGCCGAGAGCGCCCACGCCGCGATAGTCACTCGGACGCAACGTTTTATGCGGGGGCAAATCTGGGTCCGGCATCCATTCGCGAGATTGCTCCTCATCGCCGGTGATGGCATCTACAGTCAACCGATACGCCACCCAGTCTGCCATCTTGGTCGTTCCGTTGTTGCTCAGGCAGTAAATCGGACGGCAGACCACATCGTTATCCTCCGGTGTCCCCAACGGCTTCCCATAGGGCAAATGTTGCGAATTGCCAAGCTGGGACGGGATGGGGCTAGAAGGAGCTAGACCGGGCAAACCAGGCGATCGCACCGGAACTTGATGGGTCGAGTTGAGGTAGCCCGCCAAGCCTAGCAACGCCAGGGGGATAATCCAGTTCAATCGCCAGAGTCGAATCTTCATGGTTGCTCGACATCTAGCACCAACCGAGCTAGGAGGGTGTCGTTACTCTGCCGTTCGATATCCACCCGCCGCACCACTCCGGCATAGGGTGAGAACACCGAAGCGCTTTCCAGTTCGGTCTCCACCTCGTCTAACCGGGTCAACAGTTGATTGCGACTAACTCCGACCCGCTGGACATTCACGACAAAATTGCTCACATCCCGTTGATAGGCCATCAGATTGCGTTGCTGTTCCAGGGCTTGCTGATATTGCAGATACTGATAATCGCGCTGTTTTGCTTGTCTGGCCGCTACCGATTGCATGATTGCCAAGGCCGCACTCTGCCGATTTTGTTCAAGTTGCAAGAGTTCGGTGTAGCCCTGGGCTTGGTCAATCGCGTTCATCTCCGGTATCTTGAACCGGCGGTTTGCTTCCAGTTTGGCTTTCTGGAACTCGACTGATTCCTGTGCCTGTTCTAGTGCCAATTGTGCCTGTTTGATAGCTTCAGTTTCCATCGTCAAATCCACTGGCGGTAGTTCCACATCCACCACGGGCAACGGTTCAGGAATCGGCAGGTTGAGTTGCTCCAGGCTCAAATCAAGTTGTTTTTTGGTGCGTTCGAGTTGGGTACGACGGCGGGTCATGTCCGAGATGATTTCGCCCTTTTCCAGTTGGTCTCCCGGTTTCACCTTCAAGTCCTCCGGGTCCGAAAGCGCAACAGTCACGTCCACTTTGCGCGGAGTGGCTGACGGAAGCTCGTCCGGCTCCGGTGGAATGGTGGAAGTTTCTGGGCTAACCGCTGGTACTGGCGGGGGATTGTATTCGGGCTGAGTGCTTTGGGCGCATCCGAAATTGAGGGCGAGAATGGATGCGATCGCCCACTGACATAATCGCTTCATTGGCTTACTCCGCTTGAATTTCGACTCGTTGAAAATAGGGAACTACCGCAACGTGATGAGATTGGTTTCCAAACCGACAGAGGGCTTCCAGTGGTTTCAGTGCGGCAACTTTAGCCTCGGCAAACCGAAACTTACGGCTGACTTTCGATAAATCCGCAGGGGTCACGCCCAACACCAAAAGACTGCTGGCGTTGCTGATGGCGGCGGGGCTGAGGTCTTCAATCATTTGTGAGAAGAGTCCAAGGGATAATCCGAACTTCCTTCCGTCGCGCAGGATGTCATCAGCTTGCCGGGAGCCAGCCAACGTGCGCGATTCGTCTACCATTAGATAACGTTTTTCCGAGTTTCCCTCGCCTAGCAACCGATGGCGGTCGAGCAGTTGTTTGGCAATGGAGTTAGTTGCGATCGCCTGTAATCCATCGACTTTTGCCAACGGCGACAGGTCAATCCGCACCAATCGCGGTGAGAACATATCCGGCTGTGGCTTGCTGAAAATGCCGTAGGTAAAAACGTCGGAGAGCTTGTCATGCAGGGCATTCAGCGTGTTGCGTTCTTTGGCGGATTCGGCTTCCTCGATGCGTTGGTTGAGTTCGGCTTCCACTTGGGCGAATGTGGGCGGTTCGTTCTGCCAGGTTTGCGCGTGTTTGTCGAAAATTCCTCGTTGGGCGTAGCAGTGGCGGATGATATCTTTGAGTGCTGATTTCTGGCTGGTCCCGAGCTTGTACTGCTTTTCGAGCAATGTTGCGATCGCCTGCATCTGAATCTTTGGCCCACCCCCTGCCGGGTCCAGGTCAATCGCCAACAGGTTGATGCCATCGGGACTGGTACGGCTGAGTTGATAGCAGGTCTCCCCAGGAATCGCTAGGTCACCATGCAGGTCAGTCATCACAATTCGCAAGGCTGGGTAAATTTCGAGCAAACTGTAGACCAACCCCTTGAGGGTCTGGGTTTTGCCCATGCCTGATGCACCAATGCCTGTGATATGACCGTTGGGTAACGAGAACGGGCTCCAGTGAATCGGTTTGTTATGCGGGTCATGTCCCACCAACACGCCCAATTTTTGCGGAGTTTTTGCAAGGGTTGGCAGTTGCGCCGGTGGCTTGAGTTTGGCCTGGGGTAACGGTGCTTTGTTTGTTGAGAACATTGTGCTATCTTTCCTGGACTATCATGACTGTGAGTGTGCCGGTTCCGTAGCGGTTGCCCAGAGGTGCGAGTTGCTCCAGCCGTGCCGCATGAAGGCTGACTCCCGTACCAGTAGCAACCACCGGCCAGAACCACTCGGTTGACTTGGGAAACTGCAAGTCTGTCGGGTCATCGGTTGTTAACGTGCCACTGACGTAAACTTCCTCGCTCAACGGCAGTTTGGCTAGAGTGGATAGAACCGGCTGGTCATTGAGTTGCAGGGTGCGGATTTCGGTGACCACAGGTTTGCCGCGATGGGTGCGGATTTTGTCAATCAAGATTTCACCGGCGTCCGATTGAGAAGCGCGATGCAGAAATCCTTGGGGGTCTTGCAAAATGAACGTGGCTCCTTCCAATCGCAATACTCGAAACTCCTGATTCACCGGAACCCTTGCTGCACTTGTCCAGCCTGTGACGTGAGCTTGTATGACAAACTCGGCATAGTTGCGGTTGTAGAAGTCGATCGCCGCACTAGGAGAACCGGACCACTGCCCAATCGCCCGCATCAGACCCCCCGCACTCACGAGATTGAACAAGCCCACCGCAGCGGCAGCAATCACCACCGTTACAAAAAATTCGTTCAGGCTACCCGTGGCGAACCGGAGCCGGGGATGGTCAATCAAAACATCCCGGGCAGTGCTGGGCCAAAAAAATTCGACGCCGTTGCTCGTGAGCATATCCCCGAGAATTCCCGCACAGAAGCCCAACACCAAGGCATAAGCTGCCTGAGACCAAAACCACCAAATCGGAGCTGCCAGAACGCAAACGCATAAAATCGCCACCCAACTGTGAGTGATTGTGCGATGGACCACCCCCCGCCGTTGCAACTCAGCCGAAATCGGATAGAAGATGCGTCCGGCAATCGATTGGCTGCTGTCGATATCAGGCAACAAGGAAGCGGCGGCGGCGATGCCAAGCAAAACTGGATTGAGCGTTTGCAGCGCTGCTGATGCGATCGCAATTCCCAGGACCGCATGAGAAGAACCCATCATCAGTAATGCCCTCCCAATCGGCGCTTGCTGGGGGTGAAGAGAATCCGCGTAATCACGAGGGTACTCATACTCGCCGCACCCACTATCTGCATCGGTTCGCGTCCGGCATAGCGCAGCAAACTCAACAACAGAAAAGGTAGGATAATCCACTTGCCCCAACCGCGATAATGCTGGTGTCCAGCGGGTCGAGCTTGCGGCAGTCCGAGAAAAAACTCGCGCATCACTTTTTGGGCAATCGCTGGGTTTCCCCCGGTTCTTTGCTGAAGCCTCGCATACTCATGGGGACTGATTTCGAGTTCGAGTTTGTTGGCCGTTTCCATCATGATTTGCCGGATAAACAAGGGCGGCATTGGTCCAAGTTCAAGCGCCACCAACTTGAAAATCAAATCTTTCTCTGGTTTAGTTTTGCCCGCTGCTAGAATCGGCTGACCTCGGTCGTACAGCTTTTCGAGCCAAAACCTAACGGATAACGAAACTCGCGGGAAGTTGTCCACGATAATAAAGCCGATATTGGCACTGAGAAACTCATCCACTGCTTTTTGAAGTTGCAGGGTTGTTAGTGCTTTGCCTTCGAGTGATTCGGTTTCTAGCCCAAACCCTTGCGCCAACTCCATCATCATTTGCTTGGCGGTACTCGGTGCGATCGCCACTACCGGAAACCCTTGCTCTTTGAGTTCCTCCGCGACAAAATCTAGCAATGCGCTCTTGCCACTGCCCGCTTCCCCCAGGACGAACAACGACTGACCCGCCAACAATGACGCGACGATTCGCTCTTTCTCATCAGGACGATAGCAAACTTTCTGGGGAAGCTCGCGTTGATTAACTTCCGCCTGAAATTCTAATTCTAAAGTTGTCTGCATTCTTGAATTTAGTAGGTATTATTTTCGTTCATTCTGACATTCAATCCTCGTATTGACAACGCTAAAATTAATCTTTAGACTTGTTTAATATTTGTGGTATTCGCTAAATTTACCATGAGTCCAGCCTAGGATATAACTCGTCCAAGCCTTGACTATCAAAGTTTTCCAGGAATGAATCTAGTTTGAAAACAGCTCAATCAAGACTTGTTTTTATCAGTACCAAACTATGCTGATGAACCAGTACATAATCCTAGTCAACTGATTAGACTAATTCAGAACAAGTTCGGTGATTAGTTCGACCACAAAATAGACCTTAAATTGAGCCAATTCACCCCACTAATACCAACATTTTAGGCTAAATTGTACCTGAAAATCTACTTAAAACTACTTGTTAATGCTAATAACTCTCGCAGAAACCCTCGGCAGAACCACCCTGAACGACGAAGCGCTCACCCTTTCCACCGGCACCGGGTCGCGCGCTGCTTCTTCCATTGGCCGCTTCCTCGATGACGACTACCAACTACTCGACCCATTCGGTGTAGTTGGTGGCTCCGCTGCACTCTGGACCGACCTCGAACCGGGACTCTATCGACTGAACGGCCAACTCGCCACCCGGGACAACGAAAACGACGATATCGCAGGATTCTGGGATAAACGCTCCCTGCGGACGGTCCGATTCAGCCAACTGCCCCTCGAACAACGACAAAACTCCACCGTCTGGCACGAAACTGAGCCGACCTCGTTCTATATCAACGTTCCCTACGACACTCTCGGCTTGACCATCCTGGATGCGGACAACTCTCGCGGAACCTCCGAAGCCATCATCGAATCCATCGAACGAGTGGCTGACTTGCAGTTTGCCCCGGTGACTCCGACCGAAGTGGCGATCGCACCGAATTGGAGCCTAGGGGATGTCAGCTATGCGTCCCTCTCGACCCGACCGGACGAGTTACGAATTGGGACCGCCTCAGCCAACCGCGCCATCAGCACCATCAGCCGCGAACTCACCGGGGACTATCAAGCCCTGGCAGACTATGGCGTTGAAGGCAGCATTGCTCAATGGTCTGTACCAAATGGCGAATATGCAATCGAGTGGCAATTTTACACCGCAGAAGATGACTGGGACCGGGATGCAGCCTACTTCTGGAATGGCGATGCAATGGAACTATTTGCCGAACGTAGTGTGGCGACGGAGCAAGTTTCCGCAACCCGCTGGCAGAGTGACTGGTTCACCTCGACCGTGGAGGTACTTGATGGCAACTTGACATTTGTCACCTTGGACACCGTGGATGGGGCTGATTTTTCTCAGTTGCGGATTCGGTCGATTGAGCAAGTTTCGGAACTGATTGAGTTGCCGTTGCTAGAGTGGTCGTTCCCGGAAACCTCACCCTCCACCGCCCCGACCACCCACGACCCCATCCTCGGCGAACCTCCCTGGCCCTATCCCGAATATCCTGAAGTGGACATGGGCAACGACTGGCAAACTGCCTGGGACCTGGGACTGCAACGACCCTGGGAAAGTGACATAGGAATGAACACCGGCACGACCTGGACCCACGGCTACGTTTACCCGAGTTATCACTTAGGAGCCAGCTACATCACCGAAAACCTAGGTGGCGAGACTGTTGGGGGTGACTGGGATAGCGTGGACCGGCGGACCTTTTTCCTAGACGAAGGCAGTTACCTCAATGCCTACACTGACCCCAACGCCATCACCGAACTGGTCGAGTTTCATCCAGATGGGACTATCAATGCGATCGCCACGGTCGAATATGGTCCCCGCTTGCAAACCTGGCTCGAACCAGGCAACTACGGCTTGAGCTTCTTCACCGAGGGCGACGGAGCCGAAATTAACACGGCGCTCTACTGGAGCAATAGCGACCCCAACTACGCCGACTGATGCCAAAATAAAGGCTCCCCAATCCCGGGGAGCTTGAGGTTAGGGATTCTTGAGCGAGTTGTCCTCACCCAGTTGGAACCGGACCGGCTTAGTACGGAGCAAGACCGAGACCGCCAGTGCGTTGCAGAACCCGACCGAGCCGCCCACCAACGCTCCATTGCGAGGATTGCCCAAACCCGCACCTACCAGCGCCCCCGCCATTAGACCGATAGAGCAGCAAAACATCCAGGCCCGGGCTATGCTGCACCGTTCCACGGACAAGACCCAATTAAACGATTCAACCGCCGCATCTGCATCGACTAGCGCAGCCTCTTTTTTCCCATTTTCACCGCAGCCTCAGCCACCTCGTAAGGGGACCCGAACCGTTTCGTAAAAGCTTGTTGGCATTGCAGTTCGAGGGTGCGGGCTTGCTGTTGTTCGTTGGCGGGCAGTCCGTTTTCAGCGTAGTAGGTCGCTAAGGCAGTCGTGGCGATCGCCACCCTTTTGGCGGATGCTTCGTAGTAAAGTTTCATGGCCCCTTCCTGGGCTTGGGCAAATTCTTCCTCAGTCAGTTGCAGCCCTGGATTCGAGGTAAACTCTCCGCTGACTTCAGAGTTCATTTCTGGTTCTTCCTCAGCTAGGGTCAACTCTCCAGCTTTGGGCGGAAATCCTTCGGTGCTTTTAGTTGTTTTGATGTGTTCGTCCAAAAGTCGGAACAGTTCGACTTGTTCTTCGGAGTAGTAGGCGTTCCTGCCATCTTTCGTGGGTTGCACGTCGTAGCCTAGTTCGGTTAGAAGGTCGCGCCGTTGGTAAAACGTGGCTTTTTTGTAGATTTCTATGAGTTCTGATGCTGGAGTCATTGGAATAATTTTATCAACAATTCCCACCAGTTTAGAACTTGTCCGCGAAACTCGCAAACCTTGTCCTGTCAGCATTCTAACGAAACTGTAAACTTTACAGTTTGCCAAGATTGATGCAGTGCAAACTAAACTGTAAACCGTTTCAGTTTGCACCATTGTTTTGCTGGAAAATGTACTGAGCATCTGCCAAAGCTCGTTGGTTCGGGCAACTCATCCACTCGTTCTCATCCGGCACTGCTGCGCCTTCCACAATCAGCAGCCCATTGAGCAAGTCTTCTTGTTCGGTGGCCGCGTTCACCCAAATTTCGCCAATCCAGGTTTCAGATTGTTGGCCTAAGAAAGCGATTTCGACGCGGTTGCTGCTATTGGCAATCAGTCGCTCCATTGCCTCGGTGGATTCGGTTGCAGGTTGGATGCCGCACAGCTTCACCCGCCGCTGCTCCTGACCCCGTTCGACCACAAGGGTATCAGCACTGGCGATATCCTTGAGCAACCATTCCTCTGTGTTCCAGTCCATCTCTGCCGGAGCTTGGATAATGCTGCCATCGTTCGGGCGAAATATGAAAAAACCGACTATTGCGATCGCCACCAAGGGCAACAGAATTATGGCTAGTTTCTGGTTCATCGCACCTCTGCTGATTCAACCGAAAAAATTTTAGCAGAGTTCCGCTCTGAGGAGTAGGCAAGGCTGTTGCAGATTCTGTCCCGGGGCTGATGCTGGTGCTAAACCAGTTCAGCTAAATTAGAACCATAGCAAATGTGAATAGCATGGACTCACGAGAGTCTCTTTAAAAAACCTCCGATAATAGGCAATCCCGTCAGGTCTCCTTCTGGCGGGATTGTTGCATTTGCATGGGTTTGGCCTCCTCACGAAAACTTGCCATCATAGATAAAGTCGTTTTGAGGTCCAGATGATGCCCAATCCCAGCTTGATTATGGATACTGCCCGTGCCTATCAGAAGACAGCGGCACTGAGCGCAGCAGTCGAACTCGACATTTTCACGACCATCGCCACCGGAGCGCAGACCGTCGAAGCCATTGCCGATCGCACCCAAGCCTCGACAAAAGGAATCCGCATTCTCTGTGACTATCTGGTAATTCTGGGACTGCTGGAAAAACGGGACTCACTCTATTCCTTAACCGAAGATAGCGCCGCCTTCCTAGACCGACGTTCCCCGGCATATCTCGGTGGAATCATGGACTGGAACGCCCGCCCTGAGTCAATTCAAGCCAGTTTTAGCTTGACCGATGCCGTCCGCAATGGAGGCGCGACCAACTCGAACAACGACCCGGGCAAATGGATTATCTTTGCCCAAAGCATGGTCAACATGATGAAGCCGTTGGCTCAAAGTGTGGCGAGATTGGTCCAGGTTACTGACACAAAACCCTGGAAAGTTCTCGACATTGCCGCCAGCCACGGGATGTATGGCATCAGCATTGCCCAACAAAATCCTCAAGCTCAAATCTATGCGTTGGACTGGGAGGAAGTTTTAACGGTGGGTCTGGAAAATGCCGAAGTTGCTGGCGTGGCATCCCGGTATCATCTCATCCCCGGTAGCGCCTTCGAGGTTGAGTTCGGCAGTGATTACGACTTGGTACTGATTCCCAACTTTTTCCACAGTTTCGACTTGCCCACCTGCGAACAGTTTATGCGGAAAGTCTATCAGGCACTCAAGCCCGGGGGACGAGCGGTGACCGTTGAATTTGTCCCGAATCCAGACCGAGTAACCCCACCGGAAACCGCAGCCTTCAGTTTGAATATGCTGATGATGACCCCTGCGGGGGATGCCTACACTTGGGCCGAATATCAGCAGATTTTCCAGGCTGCCGGTTTTGAGCGCAATGAGTTGATTCCCCTGGAGCCTTCCGCTGAAAGCGCCATCATCAGCTACAAGTAACCCAGATTAACGCTCACTGATGGCCCGCGAAATTTCCTCCAGCTTGTCTCGTAGCCGTTGTTGCAGTTGTTCGAGTTGTTCGGGGGAAGCGCTCGACAAGATTTCGCTAGAGAGTTTGTCTAGGGTTTTCGTAGCCGTGGCGATCGCACGGTTGCTCTTGGGGGCTGGCTTTTCAGGTTGGTGGTCTAGCAAAATCTGTTTGACTCGTTGGCGAGTTTTGGCAACCGATAGATTTTCGGCTAGAACTTGCGCGGTTGCTTTGGCTCGGATGTTAGCAGCTTTCTTTGAAGTGACATTCAAGTTCTTGGGTGAAAGTTGGTTGAGTGCCACTGCCTGGAAACCCTTGAGCCCCGAATCTCGCATTGCCTGCTTGAGGTCATCCCACAAAGAAACCATTGGAAAAATGTTTGCACTCACACTCGCCGGGTTTAGTTGCAGTTTCAGGAGTTCCAACAAAAGGGTCCGTTCATTTTCCGACAACTTTAAGGTGTCTAGTCCCTGAGCTTGAGTTTGGGTGGAGGTACTCACGAGTTCGGTCAGTTGAGCGAGTTTGCCCTGCTTGCTCAGTCGCCGCATGACCGAGCCTAATTCTCGGATGATTTGCTCGGGTTCGAGTTGGGTGTTCTCGTTAAGTTCTTTGAGAATCGCCTCAGCTTTATCCAGCGGATTCAGGTCTTCCCGGTGTAACGAGGTCAACAGTGCCTCGCGATGCAACTCGCTTTTGCTGGGAATCACCACCACCTGCAACGTCTTCCAGCCTAGCTGCCTTGCCCCACGCCACCGGCGTTCGCCATCGAATAGCAAAAATTTATCCGCAGCTTCCATGACAATCGCGGGCTGGAGTTGACCGAACCGTTCTAACGAAGCCGCTATCCCTTCGATACTTTCTGCGGTGAATGTTTGCCTAGGCTGGTCTGGGTTCGGTTCAATCTGTGCTACTAGAATCTCTCGGATACCACCACCTTGAACGAGTTGGTCGCGCAACCGTTCAAGTTCCGTTTCCAGTTCGCTGGCATCGGGGGTTTGTCGGAGGCGTTCGATTTCTGCGGTGAGTTCTTGGATTTTCTCCTCGGATTCCGAGAGTTGGTAGACTTGGTTGGCACTAGAAAACAAATTGTCCATATCCACAATCGGACGTTTTTTTGCCACGACTAACCTCCAATCAGCTTGTGGACAGCTTTGGCAACTTCATCGAAATCTTTGCGGGCTGGATGAGAGGGTCGATGCAAGGGCAATGGCAAACCCACGGCACTGGCATTCACGAACTCCGCTGAGTCCCTCACTGGCGGGAAACACTTGATATTGATTTTGCCCAGGGTTTCCGGCAAGGATTCTAAAATTTGCCTTTGAGCCGCTCGTTTCTGGTCGGACTGGTTCGGGACAAATCCCAGTATCTGCGGCTCGGGCTGTAACCGCAACTGCCTCTTCATCAAATAGAGCCACTCCAGTAATTTCGAGGAACCCTGAATCGATTTCGGTTGCAGTTGGACCGGCACGAGAATATGAGTGCAAGCGGCCAACGCCAACATCGGCAAGGGTCCCAAGGTGGCAGGGCAATCGAATATCAGGCAATCATGGGGTAGCGGGTAATCGACTAGGCGATCGGCCAGCAAGTACGACCCCCTCGGATGCAGAGCAATTTCGTGGGTGGTCTGGGTCAGCACCAATCCTCCGGGACACAATTCGACCCCTTGAACTTGTTCGGGCCAGCACTGAACTAACGGCCAATCACCCTCAAACTCTTCTCGGAGCACCGCTGCTGTGGACTCCTCTGGGGCCGCTGGGGACAATCCGCAAAACAAGCTCAACGAACCTTGAGGGTCGAGGTCAATCAGCGCTACCGTTGCGCCACGACGGGCTAGTTCGTAGGCGAGATGAATGCTCAAGGTGGTCTTGCCGCTGCCTCCGGCGTTGCTGAGAATAGCGAGTCTAACTGATGGCATAGTGCTGTAGCGAATAAAAACTAATCTTGGCTTTATCGTACTCGATTTGTCTCGGATCGGATAACGTTATCCGATCAGTTTTCGATTGGTTCAGAGACGGAATGGGACAGGTCCGAAATGAGTTTGTTGGGTTGCTCGGGTCCAATTATAAACGAGAAATTTCGGATAAGCTATCTGATATTGGCTAGTTCTGGGAGCGGTGGGGCGAAATGACCGGGGGCTTATTTGAGTGAAGCCCTGCCGAGTTAGATGCGATCGCCCATGTGTTCTTATCCGCCATCGTTAGAATCAGCAGCCGATTGAACGGTTCCTCCTTGTCGTAGTACCCCATTCCCCCAGACAACCCCACCCCAGTCTCATCGCTTGGATGAGGGAAACGCCAGAGTGCAGTTATTCCGTAGGCGATCGCATCTGTTCAACTACAGTGGAGATTGCCGCAGATAAAAGCGGAGCAAGTAGACCCCTGCCTCTTAAAATAAAAAATGTTCTGACTGGCTATTTTGAGAATGACCAGAAAACTTAAACCAGATTGGGCAGGTGGTGACCTGCTCTCCCAGTTTGTCAACCTTTTGATTCAGACTAAGCCTATTTATTGGCTGATGAAGCAACAAGCCCGCCAAGTTATCATCAAGACTGCCGAAAAAAATGGCATTCCCTGGCGTAAGAACTATTCAGATTTAGAGGCATCTGAAGCCAAGAACTTACTCGCTACAATCACGAATTCCACCGTAACCTATCCTAGCTATTATCAAGTGCCTTTCCACGCCTATAACCAAGGTAATCTCTGTTGGGAGGCTGCATTTGAAGCCGCATCCGCGACCTATGCAATGGCGCTTAGAGTATGGCCGAAAGAACCGATTAGCTGGCAGGTGGCACAAGACCGGCTGCGCGGTAGTTTCCACCAAGTTCTAGGGGAATATGGCCCGAAACAAGTTGCAGATATCCTGGACATTGGCTGCTCAATCGGACTTTCTACTTTAACGCTACATCGCTATTATCAAAACAAACAGGACAAAGCACCTCGAACGGTGGGATTGGACTTGTCTCCCTATATGTTGGCCGTAGCTCAAACCCTTGATGAGCATCACGAAATTTCTCAATGGATACATGAACGAGCCGAAAACACGAACTTGCCCTCGCAGAGTTTTGATTTGATAACCCTGCAATTTGTTACCCATGAATTGCCCCATCATGCCACTAAAGCTATCTTGAAAGAGTCGTTTCGGCTGTTACGAAAAGGCGGATGTTTAGCGGTGGTAGATAACAACCCGAAGTCTGCGGTCATCCAGAACTTGCCACCCGTGCTGTTTACTCTGATGAAAAGCACCGAACCTTGGTCGGATGAATACTATACCCTAGATATGGAAGCTGAAATAGAAGCCGTGGGATTGACCCATAAAATAACCGTACCTAGCGATCCACGTCATCGTACTCTTATTGCGTGGAAGCCTAACTAAACTTGGGATTCTAAGGGCGAATTCCTCGTTTACCGTAGATATCCCGGATACGAGGAAGAGTGGCACGAGTTGGGGAAAACTGGATAAAAATGAATGAGGCGATCGCATCGCATGAGCATGGACTTACCGATTGGAGTGACTCCCGAACCCACAGACCCGAAGCAACAGATTAACCCGACCTACTCGCCCACAGGTCTATTCATTCCGTCCAGCATCGAGGAGGCGATTGCCGAACTAGAAAAGATGCTACACCCCGACTTTATCGAAGAAGCTCGGGCCATGACCCAAGCAGAGTTTTTGGCCTCACAGCATCTGGGCTTGGCACTCTGGCTCCGTAATAACTGGGAATTGTGGCGGGTGAATCCACTGACTCAATCTTTGCAAGGTTTAAACATCACGCACCCGGATGGGATGTCGAGTTTTTTGCTGGGCCAGTTCTGGCAAAAATTGCAGCAACTGTAACGCTTTGCAGTTTGCTGAATCACCACCGAGCCAGTTCGTCAGCAGTTGGTCTCGGTGTAACCCATCGATAGGAAACTGGGGAATGTTGCGCTCGCCTCCAACACCGGCACACCCTCGTACATTATGTAGCGATAAAGTGCTTATTCCGGTATAGTTTAAAATGGAACTCAACGCACAGCAGCATGAGAGTTTCCAAACTTATTGCTGCATTTAGCGGTATATTCTAGTTTTTTTAGTTTAATCAAGTAAATATGTCTGAAGCCTCGGTCACTTTAGAAAAGATGAATTTAGCTGAACAACAGATTCGGCAAGAGCAAAAACAGATTAACTACACAACTCGCGAGTATCCGATTGAGGTGCTGGTTGACAAATATTTAACTGGAATTGACGACAATAGCAATGAACTGTTTATCCCAGACCCGCACAAAGGCATGAGGTGGGATGAAGAGCATCAGTCTAACTTTATTGAGTTTATTTTTCTAGGGTTTTCCATTACTGGCATTTATGTGAGCGAAGTTTGGTCAGAGAATGACCAAGATGATAGAAAGCTAGAAATGATAGATGGCAGCCAGCGACTCCAAACGTTAGCCCGGTTTGTCAACAATCAACTGACCCTCTGTAATCTGAGCAAACTCACCCAGTTAAATGGAGTTCAGTTTGCCAGTCTATCAAACGCCTTGCAGAGAAAGTTTAGAAGACGAAGCGTTCGGGTGGTTCAATTTAACCCAGACACAACGGAAGAAGACCGCCGAGACTTTTTTGAGCGGTTTAATTCCTAACAGAGTCTGAGCATCTCCACGGCTTATCGCACCGCTGGTTCAAGCAAGCCATCCAAACTCTTGCTCCAAGTGTCAAAGAATCCATCGGGGAACTGGTCAATCCGTCCATTGCGGTCAATACGAGGCGAGGCCACTTCAGTCAATTGTTGCGGATTCAGACTCAGGAAGTTAATCTGCACATCATCCGGTGCCAATCTGCCGCCATGAACGGCGAGGCGAATCCCGTTCAGCAGGTGGTCGCTGTGAGTTTCTAGGACCACTTGGATTCCGGCACTGGCGGCCAACGAGAACAACTCACCCAACCTGACTTGAGCCTTGGAATGCAGCCCAGTCTCGGGATGTTCGGCCAACAGCAACGACCCGGGAGCCAAAGCCAGCACTGCCACAACTATTGCCCAAACGCGGGAGTTCGTGCTGTCGTGGGGACTGATTTCGGCCAACCATGCCCGAGCTTGCAATTCCAAGTCAAGGGATTCTACCGATGGATGCCGCAGTCGCAAGGTGCCAATTTCGCCGGTGAGTGGCCCAGTAGCGTGACCTTCGGGACCAACATAACGAAACCCGTCGCTAAACAAACTTGCACCATAGCCAGACCCATCAGGACCCGAGAGCAAACTCAACACATCCACCGATGGACTATAGCCGAATTCCCATCGATGAATACCCTGTTCATCAACCAACTCGAACCCTAGACTATCTTCCAAAGCTTGCTCACACAGCGCATCGCGACCCGTGCCAATGTTGACTAACTCGCCATTGAGTTCAAGACCAACCCCAGGGAGCAACCCGGCACGATAGGATTGACGGAGCAAAAGCAGCGATTGCAGCACGCAGGATTTGCCGGTATTGTTCAGTCCAGAGAGTACCGTCAGCGCCTTCAACTCAATCTGCTGGTTCTGGAATGATTTGAAATGGGTCAACCCTAGCCGACTAATTGGGGTCATTGCTGTGCTCATTAGGGGTCTGTGATATGATAGCATACGCTGGTTATGATATCGGGAATAATAGCTAGATGATGAGACCGGAAATGCGATGGTTTGAGCAGGAAAATCACCAGGCAGTTTTGCCGTTGATAGACAATGTAAAAACTGAGCTAAACATCCAGATTCAACGCTGTCAAAATCGGATTAAATTTGCTAAAGATAACCCAGAATTGCAAGCTAAATATCAAGGAGAACTGTCTGCCTATCAACACGCCATTGACCTGATAGATAATCTGGTTTTGTCGCAGTATAACTCAAATCAGTAACACCCTGACCCAGCAAATTGTTGGCTACCTCAAAGCGGTCCATCAGGTTTATCGGGATGCTGACCGAGGTGAGCCTAAAATGATGTCAAGCGAAAGTTTGGTATTGCGCTATGGTCGCTCTTTTAGTCAACAAGTTCCGACTCAGGTACGGGGAATGAAGGGAAAATGCTTCCAAACTTGCTATGATTGGATATTGGAAGATGATAGCTTGACTTATTGCGAAGGATATGCCATCTGCAACGGTCTGGTTTTACCAGTGCTTCATGCTTGGCTAGTCTGCGAACAAGGCCAGGTGCATGACCCAACTTGGAAGCCCGGAAAAAACGCTTACTTTGGGGTTGAGTTAGAACGTAAGTTTGTCCTGAACACGGTAGCGCAAACTAAATCTCATGGCATCCTCGCCAGCGATTTTAGGTTAGACTTTGCGTTGCATCGGAATGGGTTTCCAATCCATGCACTAGCTCGTCAGTTTCATCAAAGTTAAATGAAAAAAATCCAGAATCAAATTAGCCAATTAACTGACTAATTTCGTCAAAACTATATCGGAGAATTGAACTCAAATGTCTTTAAAATCTGCCCCGAGTGATATCAACTTGATTAGTCAAATTGTCAATTATCTTCAAGCTGTCGAAGCGATTCACCAAAGCAGACCGCGTAACCCAGACCAAAGTACATTTCCTTCTAGCGAAGGTTTGGTACTAGAGTACGGCTGCTCCTTTGGAGAGTGCGTGCCCATCGGGTTCCAAACATTGAAAAAGGATAGTTTCCAAACTTGTTACGAAAGACTGTTAGCTGACCCCTCGCTGATTTACTGTGAAGGCTATGCCCTGGCTGAAGGAGTATCTACACCGTTGATACATAGTTGGCTCATAGGCGAAAATGGTCAAGTCCATGACCTAACTTGGAAACCTGTAATAACTGGCTATTTTGGCATAGCGCTCGAATCTGATTTTGTTAAAGCAAACGTAGAAAAAACCGGATGTTATGGCATTCTAGCTAGTGATTATTTGCAAGATTTTTTCATCCATCGTCATGGATTTTCAAATGTATCTCGCCACCCCAAGTTTCATCAAAGCTAAATTATGAGCGAACTAGAAAGACTCACCGAATTTCTCAAAGAAAAAGTTGAAGAAATAACCAGAATGTATCCTCGTAATCCTTGCAAATATAAAGGCACTGAAGCGCTAATATTAGCTTATGGGATTCCATTTACCAAGCAAACCAAATCGAAATTCAGCGGTAAAACTAAGGCTTGCTATCAAAACTGCTACCAACTGCTAAACCAACACAAAAATTTTCACTACTGCGAAGGGTATGCGATTTCTACGGACTTGGACAGAGCCGTGTCTCATGCGTGGTTAGTCGATGAAAGTGGAGCCGTGATTGAACCCACCTGGACTGATTTAGAGCTTGGCGAGGTGGCTTATTTCGGCGTAGTGTTCACTCGGTCGTTCCTAAGAGAAATGGCACTCAAAACGAAAATTTATGGCATTCTCGAAGAAGACTATCGGTTCGGGCATGAACTTAAACAAAACGGTTTTCCACCCGGCGCATTACATCCGTTATTTCACAAGAATCATGGCTAATTTATCCGAGTTTGAGCAGTTTGCTACCCGCGTCAAATCATTAGCGAATCAACCTGTTTATCACGATGAATTCGTCTATCCTGGCCTAATCGTCAAGCAAGCGGGACGAGAACGGATACAAATCACGCCACCCCTGAGCGAGGCGGTGCAATTTCTCCAGTACAACCCGGTCAAAGTAACCACCGATGAACTAGACCTGCCCCCGGTGACCGTCCAAGTTGCGCGCAATGCAATCCACCTCGAACCCCTGGGCAAGTCGATGTGCTTGGTCACGATTCCTGGTAATGCGAAAATGCAAGTCATTGATGGAGTTGTCGGGTGGGAAGCTGCGATCCAACTGATGAGCACCGACCCGGATGCCGTCGCCGATTACCAGGTGCTTTTAAGCTTAGTGTTCGAGGGTGAAGACTAACAATGGAGCCAGCCGAGAAATTAGCCGCGATTGCTCATGCCGTCCAATCCCTGCGAGACTTGGAGAAAACTTCCCTAGAAAAAACCCATAAAGAAGCGATAAAAGCAGAAATATTGCAATGCTTGAAACAACTGAAAATCATCCAGTTTAAGCAGCAAAATTACCGCCCTCAAGGGGAACTGCAAGATGAAATCTTAGAGGCGTTGGCCCAATGCGGGCAAGCCACTTCCGCGAAGTTGGCTGAAGTGACCGGCCATGAACCCAACCCCATCAACAGTACGATGACCCGTCTCAAACGGCAAGGGCTGGTTCGTGTTGTGGAGATGATACCGAACCCAGACTATGGCAAAGGAAGTGGCCGACGGGCACAAAAGGTTGCCCTCTACGAACGCTCGGAAAAACCGAGCATCAAACCAGGTCGGAGGCTGGGGAGTTTGCAAAGACAAATTGTGGAGGCTTTGCTTGAATGTGGCACGGCAACCCTTGCTACAATTGCCGAAATGATTAAGCTCGACTCCCGGACAGTCTCCCCGGCCTTGACGCGCCTCAAAAGTCAACGAGTGATTCGGGTAGTTACAACGGTCCCCAATCCTAAATCCGGTCGCGGCCACCACGCCAAGATTCCGCTCTATCAATTGGCGGATAACTATCAGGAACTGTGGATGGATGAAGCAGACGAGGAACAATCCTAACTGGCCTGCTGAAAGATGTGGGTGCGATGCCATGCGATCGCCTCGGGTCGGGGGCGATATTTTGTTTGGGCGGGCAACCAAATCCGCTCACCCTCGAACTCGCGCATGGGTCGGCTGTGGGGCGACTCTTCCCGCAAGTCATCCGCCACGACGATGCGGTAGTCGTCCTCCAAGCTAAACCAGCCCCTATCAAAAGCCCAGTGGTGGTTCTTGCACAAAGATAGGCCATTATCTAGGCGGTCATCGTAGAAGCGAGAGAATGGCTTGATATGAGCGCCATCAACGATATTCTGACCCAGTGAGTTGAGGATTTGCAGGCCACAGAACGCGCACCGATGTTGATACACCTGCACGACCACCTTGCGAAAAGCCCCATCTCGGACAATCGTTTTCTGCTCGTCCTCTAAGTCTTCCGGCTGGTAAATCTCCCCGCCGCTCTCCCGAAACCGCCTCGTCATCTCCTCGAACGCATCAAGTTGTAGCAAGTTTTCAATCTGAGATATTTTCTCGGGGAACCACTTATTTATCAGCACTTGAGCCAGGTGAGCGCGGGTGACGGGGTGGCGCAGCAGGTGGAACAGTTCATCATCGAGGAAAGCGCATTCGACCAGTTCGCGGATGGCTCCCACGGAACGGATTTTGGCTTTGGACTGGACGAGAGCCTCGTAGCCGGGTTTGGGTTGGTAGTGCCAGAAGCCATCGCCTTGCAGGTGGAAGAACGGCAAACCG
The DNA here is from genome assembly GCF_025370875.1 of Laspinema palackyanum D2c. Taxonomy (NCBI): domain Bacteria; kingdom Bacillati; phylum Cyanobacteriota; class Cyanophyceae; order Oscillatoriales; family Laspinemataceae; genus Laspinema; species Laspinema palackyanum. The sequence goes on along the minus strand of NZ_JAMXFD010000017.1, from coordinate 18,140 downwards.
ATGTCGGAGCGGTGGTCCGTGGTGGCGAGTTGGCCCCAGAGTTTCAAGAAGGCGGCAACCAGTTCAGCATCAAGGACAATCTGGTTTTTGCGGATGTGGCCCCGTTCTATCAGTTCGATGACCGACAGCAGTAGAATAGGCTTGTGGGGAGCAGGACCCCGCTTGCGATCGACTCGCAATGTGGCAAACTTTTTAGCGTAGTAATCTAACATTCTTCTAACAACTATGCACGAATTTCGTTGCACCCGAAATGCCATGTACGACGATGGCGACCAAGAAAACGCAGATTTGAGCGTCCGACAAGGCCACTATATTATGGCCCAGGATGAGGAAGCGGCCCTCGAACAAATGAGGAGTCTTTACCCTAAAGAAGTCGAAGCTGGGTTTACGGTCCATCCCTGGAAAAGTTTCCGCGTGGAGGTGGTGCCAATGGACCGGAAGGAATGGTGCAAGCCGAAACAGGAGCAACCCTCATGACCCAGCAGATTAAGCTATATTTCGACATTGATAAAGTCTGTCTCGGAGGCGTGGCGAATGACTGGTGGATGCTGAATTATCAGGGCGACTATTGGGCTTCAGAGTTCTTCTGGCTGCCAGTGGGATTCGATCCGACAGGTAAGCCCCTAGACGAATTGATGCCGTACCAGCAACCGCAACCCAAACGCAAATTTGGCATCAATCGGGCCCCCAGCAAGAACCCGGTGCAGGTCCCAGACAAGGTGCTAGAAGGACTCAATGCGGTCCTCTATGCAGGCACCACGAATATGCTAGATGTGCGAATCGTTATCTTGCAAGCAGCAGCTTTGAGCTATGTGGACACGGTGGAATGGATTCAAGACCACAAGCAAGACTATATTCAAGGCGTGTTTCGCGGATTTGTCGGTGCAACAGAACTTACGGAGGCAGTACAAAACTAACATGAAACCAATCAAGACTCACTCAGTCCCCGGTGATGGGGCAACCGCTCCCGGTGAAATTGTCCTGCGCCACCTCGAAGATAAATGGGTAGCACATTTCCACAATTTGCAGGATGGCGGCTACTATAACGGCCTGTATGCGGACACCCTCGACGAAGGTGAAGCCAATTTCGCCCAGTTAGTCGAACGATACACGGGCCATCTGAATTCAATCTAGTCTCTCTCACTTAGTATGTCTAACAAACCGTCTCAAGAAAGCCTTGATGCGATCGCAGCCTTAGCGGAAACTTATCGTGAACATCAACGCTTACAGACCCCACCTTATCCAGCCCTCAAAATACCTAAATATCGGACGGGACACTATGGAGAGTGGATCCTAAAGCGACGGGATGCGTTTATTATGGGAGGTTACTTCACGGCAATACAACCCGCTAACCCCAACTATATTTTGAGCCAGGGTGACACCCTATGGATGAGTCTAGGTCCTCGGGAACTGGAAAGCCAAGCGCATCATGCCCTGTATGCTTGCGGCCATACCGTCATTATGGGATTGGGCATGGGATTACTGCTGTTCAATGTAATTGCCGAAAAACAAGTCGAGCGGGTTACGGTGGTTGAGCGAGATAGCAGGGTGATAGAGCTGCTCCATAAAATTGCTCAACCTAACACCTGGCCGGGGTGGGAAAAAGTAAGTTTTGTGGTGGCAGATGCCTTGACCTGGCAACCCGATAGTCCGGTCGATTTCTTAAGCGTGGATATCTGGCCCAAACTGGGGGATATACAACTTCGCGAGAATGGACAACAGATTCACCAGAATGTCCAAGCCAAACAGGTTGCACTTTGGGGTCAAGAGCTTGATTTTATTCATTTTCTGAGTGAGTCGCGTAAACAACCGCCCCCGACTCTAGCCCAATATCACGAATATGTGCAGGCAGTAGGCATTCCCCTGATTGAAGCCAACAATCCCAACTATCCCGATAATTGCTGGCGGGCTGCTCAGTCAGTCTTGGCCTTTCTGTGACTTGCTGCGATGGAACGAGGACTCAATCTAGCCGTTCACGATAAATTGCAATTGTTGCACAAACGGTTGAATGTCTAGGAAATAATTCGGGTAGGCGCGTCTAAGTTGGTCCAACTGCACCGAAACCAGCACGAGTTGTTGCGGAGAGGATAGGTCCCGCTCTAACTCTTCATAACGCTGCACTGCTGGTTCCCAGTCTAAGCAATCCACCGTCAACCGCTGCTGCATCAAGTTGAGCAACTGCCAATCGCCATCCACCTGGACCACCGGAGCCTCGACTGGCTGCACCGCTTGCAATCGGGACGCGACTCCTAGCCGTTCCTCCAAGCGGGCGATCGCATCATGCAGTTCCAATTCGGATAGGTGTTCGTGTTGAGCCACCACCGGCATCCCTTCGAGCCGAGCGAAGGCGGAACTGACCAGTGCGAAAAACTCCAGCCATTCCGAGGAAACGGATTGAGTTTTCAGGTCATCACCGATTCCTAGAAATACCCCAGTCATCTCAACTGCCGTGGCCCATAAATGCTGGTGTTGAGTGCGGATTTGCAGTTCGAGTTGAGTCCGGTTTTCCCCGGAATAAATGCAATGAATTCCTCGGTAACCTGTTGCTTTTGGTTGGGCGATATAATCTTGTTTACGGGTTAAGTTTTCCTCAAATAACGATTGTTCAAAATTTCGCACGGCTTGGATATTGGGGAGAATCACACGCATTCCCACCAGGTCTTGCATCTTCGATAGTTTGATGTTGGGATAGCGTTTGAGTTTGTCCACAATCGATGGCAAGCGCTTGATGCGTTGAGCTAAAATTGCCTCGGGTTGCTGGTCTAGCAATGGGTAAATCCGATGGCTAAACTGGTGCAGCGTTTCCCCGTGAGCGAGTCTCCAGGCGGTGAGCAAGTTAGCTGCCTGTTGGCGTTCGATGGGTTCGGCAGACTCGACTTTGAGGAGGTCACCTGCTCGATTGAGTTGGTTCTGGGAGAAAGTCATAGTTTGTGGTGTTGTTTGTCCTTGATTGTATCCTAGAGTAATTGTAAGATTATGCTACAATAAAATACTGTAAACATTCAAAGTTTATTTATGCCTAAATTAAATAGTTCACCTAGAAATGCACAACCTAAATTAATGCGGAATAAATTAGAAAATACATACGTCTTGCAGGAGAGGGAACGCTCAACAATTAGGAACTTGTTTTGGAACCTAAAGAACCCGGAGTGTATGCAGTTATTACCGGCTCACAAGAGACAAAAGCAATGGAGTCCTCAAAAACAGTCTGAATGGATTGAGTCTCTGTTACTAAATATTCCTAGCCCACCGCTTTATTTTTACGAAATAGACGACAACCATCACGAATTAATTGACGGGCATCAAAGATTTTTTGCGATACGAGATTTCTATGAAAATAACTTGACTTTGACAGAGATTACATTCAAACCTGAACTGAATGGACTAACTTACCGCACACTTCCTATCAGCATCGCTAGAAGACTAGATGAGTATCGACTGGCAACCATCTTTGTGACAATCAACGACAAACTGCCCGAGGAAGTGTTTCTCCAGATTAAACAAAGCATTTTCGAGCGTTTGCAACCGGCTTGGTCCAGTTGAGTGGAACCAGGAACCGCCCAAACTGTAACGGTTTGCACTTTGGTCCTAGGGGGAGAGTTGCCAGAGAGTTCTAGTAAGCGCAGCTATGCAGTAAGCGATCGCCACTCTCAATTCCCTGGCGAATTGGCTCAAAGAATCTGCCGGTTTCAATGGCGGTGACTGCATGAGAGCGGGGATTAGGATCCGATTGCTAAAACTGGGACCAACAACCTGGATATTGCCAGTCGAGTGAAATTGGAACAATCCAGTCAGAATCTGGGAATCCATTGCGTCCTTGATGTAGTCACCAACATTACCCAAACTGAAAAGGTTTTCAGTTTAGCGTCAGGGTCAATGGGTATCGAAAGCTCTCCACCGTTGCTGGTTATGAGCCTCGAAACACTAGACAACAGGAAAATTCATGCGAATTCATCAAGTATTGACCGCTGCATTGCTGGCCCTTTCTCTCGTCTCTCTAGCCGATGCCGGTTGGTCACATGGAGGCCGTACCGACGCCAGCGGCTGCCATAACGACCGCAAAAATGGAGGTTACCACTGCCATAATTCCGGTTCCGGTTCCGGTTCCGGTTCTTCGCCCAGTCCAGCGCCAAGCGGAGGAAGTTCAGGAGGGACCTGTTTGACTTTCGACGATTGCATGAGCCAGGGTAATGCCTACATGGAAACTAACGCAGACCGGGCGCTCAACTATTTCCAACAAGCGCTGACCTTGCAGCCTCGTAACGTCGAAGCCTTTTCAATGGTCAACATTTTAGAACCGTATGTGAGACAAATCTCGGGCTCCTGTGCAAATTATAGTAATTGCATGAACTTGGGCTACACTGCAACCAATCAGAAGGACTACCAAACGGCTTTGGTCAATTTCAAGCGGGCCTTAGCCTTTGACCTGGGGAACGAGTACGCCCTCCAAGCAATTCAGAATGTGTCGCGCTATATCCAGGAAACGGCTCAAGCTCAATAGTTCAGTTAGGCTAGAGCTTCCGAGGAGGCAATTGGAATGCCGCACAGCGCAGCTAGGCCGTAAACTTATCGCCTCCTTGAAGAAACTCCACCCATTCCATTGACCACAACTCGCCAAAAAACAGGATGCGTAAGGCACTTTTTTCCGGAATCGTTATCACTCTGAATGTTGTGCTATTGCCCTGGATTGGAGCTGCTCAAGAAATCCCCGAGGCTTTACGGCAGGATATGCCTTACTCTGAAGCCAGAGAACTGCTATTGCACGAAGGATGGCTAACTCGGTATCGAGACCTGAGCCAAAAGGATAAATTAACTGGACTTTTATCTCGGATGGTCAATGAGTTGGGCTATCCCGAATTCCAGGATTGTTCCGGAACGGGAGCCGGGTTTTGTCGCGCTTTGTTTGGTGATGGCTATGGTCAGCGCTTGATTCTGGTTACCGTCAACAACGAGGAAGAACCTACCTTATTTCGGTGGTGGGTAGAAGAAGAACCAGAAGAGGAGCAGAACTGAGCAAAGAGTCTGGCTGATTGGGGCGGATTCGGATAACAGGGGATGCAACGTAGCGATCGCCTCTTTGAAGAAGTACCGCATCTGGACCCAATGAAGTCTAGCGACCACTGAACCGGCAAGGGACTCACGCGGGCAGGCGATCGCATCTCGACCCAACTTGCATCCTCAAACTGTAAAGCGTTACAGTTATGCCAGAACTTTCAGGTTTCACCGCGATGAAATTTCGACCCATTGCCATCCTCCTCGCCTTCGTCCTAGCCGTCAGTCTTGCTCTGCCTGTCATGGCTGGACCAACCAGCAAGCCTGCAACCCCACAACCGAGCAAGTCGGAAAGGGTCAAGCAAGAAACTCCCCGTGCCAAGTGTGACTCCTCCTATCCTGATGTCTGCATTCCAGTGTATCCACCGGACCTGAACTGTGGCGACATCTCGGAGCGGGGGTTTCGCGTGACTGGCTCAGACTCGCATAAGTTTGACCGGGACAAAGACGGGATTGGATGCGAACGGTAGGCAATGGCACAGATTCTAGCAAATTCATTAATTTTTGCTCAACAACAATCGCATAATTTTCAACTGCATCCTTTGAACGTGACGTAACGACTCTACCCGATGAAGTTTCAGTATAAACAACCGATAGCTGTTTCTAATTAAATTATCAATTAGGGGGTATCTATGGGAGTACATTTTATTGCATCAATTGCTGTAATTCTGGCAAATTTATTTCAGCAAAAAATAAAAAATCCAGACCGGGTATGGCAAGAGCTTTTAACTAAAAATTATCGCAAAAACAAAAAGCAACTAAAAACTTATATCTCTGGCACTGCTATTGACCTTTATGCTTTGAATTGGGCTGACAAGTCGGAGGATTCAGTCAACCTAGAAAGTATAGATGCGGAACAACCAATAAACTTGGCTTCCCAAAAAACAATTTTAGAAATTTATCAAGAATCAAACCACCGCCTTCTAATTTTAGGTGAACCCGACAGTGGCAAAACAACAGAATTGCTCAAGCTCGCAGTCACCTTGGGAGAAACAGCACAAAGGGATCCAAGTCAACCTGTTCCGGTAATTTTTGAGTTTTCTCGATGGCAAGGAGAACCAATTCTGGATTGGATGGTAGCCGAAATAGTGTCAGAATACAATATCAGTGCAAAGCTATGTCGCGGGTGGCTGGTGAGTAATCGCATCATCCCGTTGCTAGATGGACTAGATAAATTGGGAGAGAAAGCTAAGGACGCTATTGATGCAATTGATGACTTGCAAGACCATCCTACCCTTCAACAACCCGGGCTGGTTATCTGCTGCCGAGTGAAAGATTATGAAAACCTTAAAGATGAGAATAACTTTCTCATCCGTTTTAGCCAAATTGAACAAGCGGTGAAACTTTGCGAGTTGAGCGATTACCAAATTCAACATTATTTAAACCAAAACCATGTAGAGCATTTGTGGAACGATTTACAGTCTCATCCAGGGTTTATGAAGTTGGCACGGCGTCCTATGTTATTGACCCTGATGCCGATGACCTATCCGCAGGGGTTACCAGATAACCAACCGGAAAGTGATGAAGACTTTCAAAGCCAATTATTTGATGATTTTTTGGCGCGTACTCTTTATCCTCCAACCGGAACTCCTCAGCCTCTAGCAGAATACGAACCAGAAAAAGCTAAATATTATCTAGCATGGTTGGCTGCTAATATGGAGCGAAACGAAATTGATCCAGAAGAATTTGTGGTTGAAAAGCTCCAGCCGACTTGGTTAGAAAAAAGAAAATCCCTAAAGCAATATCAGCTAATTGTTAATGGAATTTTTAGTTTGGCTCTAGTTCTTGTTATGGCTCCATTTCAAGGCTTAATCCTTAGTTTTTTGCTGGGGTTAATTATTTTTACGCTATATCAAAAAGAATCGATTGTTTTAACGGAAAACTTTGACTGGTCGTGGAAAAATCTAAAAAAAGCTCTATTTATTTTAGGAAAATTGTGGTTTAAAAATAGTTTTAATATTTCTCTAGTCATATCTACGATTGCTGTGATATTTATTTTATTACAAACCATGATAAAAACTAATTCACATCCGGCTATAGTTATCACGGCCAGCGTAGTTTTTATTCCTATAGTAGTTCCTATAGTAGCTTTATTTCTGGTTTTACTTGTTATGCTAGTATTTGCAGTTTATGGAGGGCTGGTTGGAGGACTTGTAAAGCAATTAAGAACTGAGCTTAAGAGCAAAAATTATCCTAATCAAGGAACTTGGCAAACGGGCAAAAATTCTTTAGTAATATTTTTGTCAACTTCTTTTTTATATTTTATGTTTATTACCTCGGTTTTAGTGATAATTAAGGACCCAATAAATGTATATAACATTCTGGGCGGTAGCGTTCTAGCTGCCTGTTTTGCAGACTTAATATATGGGGGAGGATATGCATTTATTCAACATTTTGGATTGCGGTATGTATTGTATCAACAAGGCAAAATACCTAAAGATTATGTCAATTTTTTGAATAAAGCGGCAGACTGTAACATTTTGAAGCAATTCGGCGGAAGGTATCGATTTTATGGTCAGAGCCTTAGAAAGCATTTGGCGGCCAGCATTTCGCTAAATGTAGAACCTTTATCACCCAGAAAAACAACCAATTCCATCGCGTTCCAATTAAACCGGGCGAAACTACCGTTAGCTTTGATTGCTTTTTTATTTTTGATGGGAAGCGTTGTTCAATTTACTAATGATTCCATACAAGCGATGAGTCCAATCTTTCAAAGCAATGATTTAGCCTTGCATGATACAATATGGTATCCAAAATTGCGAAATCCAGAGCGTTACCAAGTGATTAGTTTCTCCACAGAGGGTCTAAAAACAAACTTTCCATCTGATTTTACCTCTCGTCGTATCGTTGCTCTTCCCGGTGAAACCCTCGAAATCGGTCAAGGTAAAATTATTATCAATGGCAACCTGCTCATCGATGAGCGAATCAAAATTTCATCCAATTTTAGCCAGCCATCGATCACCTTGGCATCAAATGAATATTATGTGATAGCGGATAATTCTAATTATCGCCACCCTGAAACCTACGGAACTGTAGTGCCTTTAGAAAATATTCGCTCTCAAATGGTCTTGAGGATTTATCCGTTCAACCGCGTGGGGTTAATCCGGTAGCCAAAGAAAACGATAAAACGTTCCTCAATCACACAGCCGATGATTTGTTAGCGCTTCACCGCGACCAACTGCATAACCAGTCTGGATAAAGTGGCAGCAGAGTTTTTGGAATAATTCGCACGGGGCAAATTGGAGTGATGCGATCGCCTCCTCAGACTCGCCCTATCCGCAACCTATCCACAACTTTCCCGCCACCCCAGCATCACCCCAGCCAAACTCGGGCAATTGCGCCTCAACCGAAGGGGCTGGATTTGACAAGAGTGGAACCCAACGGCAGGCGATTCCCTACGGGATAGCTCCGCTTACCGCATCAAGCTGACTCTATGGCAATGGAGTGGAAGTGGGACCAAATCCGCGATTATGGCGAACGGGAGACCGGGCAACTGCCACCGGCGCGGGTGGGGACCTTGCACCAAACTGTAACCCTTTTCAGTTATCTCACACACCAACCTGTAAAGTTTGCAGTTATCTCACCTTGTCTGAATCTAGCCTGAATCCATAGAAGCTAGACCCAGCAAGTGTTAAAGCGATTTTAAACTGGATTAAAACCAGATTACAAATGAATTACAAATGGCCTTAGTGTGGGTCTCATTTACTAAGGGACTAGGAATTGGAACGCAATTGGTGCAAGGGATTCCCCTCTTACAATTCTTAATTTAATTTTTGTTGCAACGAAGAAAAAATCTGTATAATAAAAAGCATGAGCCGAGGTGCTTGGAACCACCCCGACTCTAGTAAACCCCTGAAAGGACCAGGAGCACATAACTAATGCTTTACCAACAAGGTAGCATTTCTCAGAGCGTTTTGCCAGTCTCTGAGAAAAATTCTTCGTTTGACATCCGCAACTTCCTCGGAACTCTGAAACCCGCAAAAGGCAAAAACCGTTACTACTGCCCGGTTTGCAAAAATAACAATCTGACCGTTGACCCGAAAAATGGCGCTTATCAATGTTGGAACGGCTGCGAATGCCAAGACATCCGACAAGCAGTGGCCCCCTGGCACGCTAAGATTATGGCCCCAGTCGTCCGTCGTCATGACGCCCCCGCGCCGGTGCAGATGCCAGAAGGAGAGCCGGTGCTTGTGCGAGTGGGTTCCGTGACAGAAGCACCCCAACAACAGAAACCAAGTTTTGTGCCGAAGGGTGTGCCAACCCATGCCACTGAAATTGTGTATCGCTACAGTGCAACCCAAGCGGTGTATCGGTTTGAGTGGGAAGATACCAATAAAAAAGGTCATCGCAAGACATTCCGGCAGTGCCACTTGAACGAGGATGGGTTGCCAGTCTGGACCAAGGGGGACAAATCCTGGAAAGCCTACCGGGAAGAGGAAGCATTCCAGGCGATCAGTTCAGTGAGCGATGGATTCCCGGTCCTGTTGCTCGTCGAAGGTGAGGGCTGCGTAGAGATTGCCCGGAGTCTGGGACTGGCGGCAGTGACCTTTCAAGGAAGCGCCTGGACTGAAGTCGAACTGGAAAGTTTCCTGCGGCGGCTGCAAGAAGTCCACGAAAATGCAGCAGTTGCCATCTTGCCGGACAACGATGCAGCAGGACTCAGCAAAGCGGCGAAAGTAGTGACGGCAGCGGCACGGCAGCAAGTGCCTTGTCTTCAGCTTGACCCGTTGGCGATTTATCGCGACCTACCCAACAAAGGTGACATCCGCGAGATGGTGGCAGCGATGGGAACGGAGTTAGTCGCCAAACTCAAAGCCGAACTCAAGGAAGCTGCAAGCCGACCGATTGCCGCACCCGTTGAGGCGGGACCGCAGGTGGAAGTTACCCAGCAAGCACTTGAATCGTTGTACGGTGATAAACCTTGGATTTGTGTCGAGGGCAAGCTCTATTTTTGGAATGGAACGCACTACGAATATTCCACAGACATCAAAGAATTAAGCCGGATTCGTCAATACTGCAATAACTATCCGGTCATCCAGAAAAATGGCTCAGTTCGGTTCCCCTACGCTTACCCGCGCAAGGTAGCCGAGATTCTCCAATGGGTCAAAATTTCGTTGGGCATTGACTCATCGGAAACCAATCCCCCCGGTCTGAACTGCACCAACGGAGTCCTAGAAATTTCTTGGAAGGGTCCTAAGCCATCCTGGAAACTCGTTCCGCATGACCCGAACAAACACCTTTACCTATATGCCCCACAAGTCAAGTACGACCCTCACGCTGACCCGACCGATTGCGATCGCCTCCTCGAAGCCCTAGACCCAGCCCAACGCGCCGTCTTCCTACGGACCATTGCCGCATCATTGGATTTGATGACTGTGCGTTCCCATAAGGGTCGGGAAGTCAAAGCCCTGCTCTTGAAAGGAAATGGGAGCAACGGCAAGGATTCGCTGCGCGAGGTGGTTTCGTTACTCTATGGCGGTCAAGGATTGACAAGTGTCGGGTTTGGCGACTTTGCCCAAGCGGATGCCGGTCGGAAATTCCCGGTGGCCGCGATTGAACGCTCCCGAGTCAACTGGCCCTCAGAAAACCCGGACAAAGTGAAACTGGACCGATTGCAAATGCTGAAAGTTGCCATCACCGGGGACAACTCGTTTCCAGTTGAACGCAAGGGCCAGGACGAGTATCAAATTTCCCCCAAATGTGTCCATCTGTTCAACGTCAACGACCCACCCCGACTGACTGCTTCCTTGAACGCGATTGAGACTCGCTATGGGGTCATCGCATTCACGAAGACTTTCAAGAGCAACCCAGACCCCACCAAAAACGAACTCCCCGCAGACCCACGCTTTAAATATGACCCAGAATTTGTCCGGGAAAACGTGGCCCCGGCGTTCCTGAATCGAATTCTGGAGTCGTTGGTGGCGCTGATGGCAGAAGGCATCGACTATCAAGCCTGTGCCGAGGCATTGGAAGCGATTCAATGCGAATCGAGCCACCTCTGGCAGTTCGCCAAGGATACGGGCCTGACGTTCTGCAAAGGGTCGAAACTCTATGCCGGGGAAATCTGGGAGGCGTTGACACAGTGGTACCTGGACACAGGGACTCTGGAAAAGGAAAAAACCGACAAGGGCAAGGAAAAATTGCTGTGGTACGACCTACCCAACCAATTTGACCGGCTGTGCAAAGCAGTCAACCAGGTCCCGGCTCGTATCCTCAGCATTTTCACGAATGCCCGAAAGGGTCGTGATGAAAACGGGACCTACCTGATGGACTTGGCCTTTGCGGATGAACCGCCTGACGCAAACTGCGTCAGTCCTGACGCAATGCCTGACGCTACAACCCACACCCAGAAGGCAACTGACGCAACTGACGCAATTTTGCCAACTGTTGAACAAAAAGATAATCCATCCAATTGCATCGTTGATGTGAACGTAACTGAGAAATCAGTTGAAAAATCTGACCTCATTGCGTCAGTTCCTTGTCAGCAAAGCGATACAGCGTCAGCCACTGCGTCAGCCACTGCGTCAGCCCAGCCAGAAACTGCGTCAGCCGACCCAATTGCGTCCCCCACTGAACAGGACATCCGAGACTGTGCCGAATGGTTGGCCCTCGCTGATAATCCGGATGCCTTCCATGAGATTCGCAATCTGTTCTCTGAAATTTACGAACACTATTTTGAGGAGTTCTTCCAATCTGCATGGTCCTTGTTGTCGGAATCCGAACGGGTCCGGTTGAGGGGATTCATGGCGTGATGGATTTGCGAACAACTGAATAGGGACTCGTTGGGGCGGGTTTGTCTTAGATGCGATAGCGATCGCTATGTTGGGTGACCAGGACTGTGGCACTGCGATACCGACTACGGGAACAAGGCAGGCTGAATCCGAATGTGGGCAATCAATCCAGTCAATCTTAAACGCCTGGGGATGGATGCTAATTCCTGACTGGACCGGGTTGAGTGGCGACCGCACGGGTTGAGTGGATGCTCGTTTGGGTGAGTTGCCATTGCCGGGGAGTTGGTGGTCTTTGATGAGATGCGATCGCCTGGTTGAGTTGCGACCCCTGGTCAGGTTGCCGTAAGCGTAGCTATGCCGGAGCCTATCGTCTAGTCGAGTGGGTTCACCGAGTTGAGGCCGATCGCCTAGTCGAGTCAATTCACTGGGTCAAGTTGGTGATCGCCTAGTCGAGTGGATTCATTCTCGGTGAGGGCGATCGCACTCGTCCAGTTACGGTCCCTGGTCAAGTTGGCGATCGCTGGTGTCGAATTGATTCACCGGGTTGAGGCCGATCGCACTCGTCCAGTTACGGTCCCTGGTCAAGTTGGCGATTGCTTGTGTCGAGTGGGTTCACCGAGTTGAGGCCGATCGCTCTGCTGGTTGAGTTGCCAGTCACCAGGTTGATACTTCGTGGAGTTGCTGAGTGGCCGCCTTGTTGAGTTGATGCCCTTCTCGTGCTCGTTGGCAACTGCCTGGGTAAATTACTCACTGCCTAGTTTTGAGCCGTTGATGTTCCTGTGCATCGTTGGCCGAATCGCGGTTGCCTGGAATGGTTGCCGAGCGCTGGGTTGATGGTCGGCGGGTGGCTTGGCTGCAAGTTAGTCGGCGGCGATGGGTTCCAAATTGTCTTGGGGTCAGTCAGTAGCGATCGGCTTGATGGTAACTGGATTGCTGGGAATGAATCTAGCTTGGAATGAGCGCCGGTGCAGTTTGAGTCTGATGCTTTGGCTCTGAATTGTGTCGGGTTAGTTGGCGAAGGGTTCTGAATCTTGTCGGGTCGATTGGTGGCGATTGCTTCTAACTCAGTCAGTGGCGATCGGCATAACATTTTTGCCAGTTGTGAGAAGATGTGTCAAACCACCGACATTGTTGCCAGTACGTTCTAGGAAGAAGAACTTACAGCCTGAAATCTAAGCGACGCGCATGAGTCACCAACCCATCAAAATGAGGCAGTTTGCCATCAGCAGCGGCGATACGTCTCTGCTACAATTGCACAAACCGCTTTGGCTCCTGGAAACTCGGCGGCTAATGCGATCGCCACGCAACTGGATACAGTGGCAGCCGGGGGTCAAGTCGGCTACGATGACCCTTGCATTAAAAGAGCGCAAAATGTCCAGTCAAACTATAGATTCAATCGTAACCCTCTTCCAAAGCCGCCTAACGACTCTCGAACACCTTCTAAAGTTAGCCCAGACGCATTTCGGTGAGAGTGAGTCCTTTCTCGACCAGCGGATTGCGGCTGATATGCTGCCCTTTGGTACGCAGATTGCTTTTACCTGTAATCAACCTCGCAACTTTGCTCTATGGTGTAGCGGCAAACCGATGGATAATCTTGATCCACAAGTCACCTCTGTTGCGGCAGCCTACGAACATATCGCGAATACCCAAGAACTGCTTGCAAGCATTCATGCCGAAGATGAAAAGCTCAATGAGTTGGTCCGCATCGACCTCAGCCAAGGCCGTTACCTCGAAATGTTCGGTCATGCATACATCAACGATTTTCTGATTCCCAACTTCTACTTCCATCTAGTTACGGCTTACGATATCCTCCGCATGACTGGCGTACCCATTGGAAAGCAAGATTATATGATGCACTTAGTTCCATTAATCCAGAAAGCATGAAGCTTATTATGAGATAAGTACAAACCGTTACAGTTTAGCCCAATTGGAGGTTGATGGTCGGCAGGTGGCATTCAAAGGCTTATTTTTCGAGAAGCATCGTTCTTTTAGCTAGGGTTGATTTCATTAAAATAATGCTGTTGATTGACCCGATTTTAATCCGTCAATTATTTAACTAAACCAGGAGTTATAATATGAGTCTTTTTCGTGAAAAGTACACGAATGGCACTGATGAGGTTTTGCTCCGTACACTGCCTGAAGCAAAATCCGCATCCGAAGTAATTGCTATGTATCATAGCTGGGTTCAGTATGGAGATAATTATAAGCTAATTGGCAAAATATTATGGAGACTAGGAGAATTTGGTGCAGGAAATGCGGAGATAATTCAAATTTTGGAACGCGAGGGGATGAGTGGAGATATTTGGCGCTATAAAGATGCAATTCACGCCCTCACAGAAATTGCTAAAGTAGATGAGTCAGCTCAAGCTCCACTGTTACGATGCGAAGAATATCAAGAAAATTACCGATTAAGGAGTAAAGCAAGTAGTCTCCATATCACGATATCACGGTAGAAGAGCTTAAAGAACGAGAGCGGATAGAAGCAGAAATTCAACAAAAAAAAGAGCAGGAGCGCCAGAAAGAACTAGCAGAAATCCGCGCTGATGTTCACGGCAAAAAACGATACGGCGAGTCTCGTTTTCAGCCTGGGGACCGCGTGGTTTGCTTGATAAGCGGTCAGGCAAAATTAATTGCATATTTTATAAGTTTGATGTAAAATGAGTAATTTACGCAATAAATATGCCTAAACAAGGAGAATTATCCATGAAATTTATAAATTTATGTCCCGAAACTGAAAAAATGCTAAAAAGAATTTATCAAAATAGCCAGCATCATAAAGTTAGGCAAAGAGCTCATTGTATTCTTTTAAGTCATAGAGGCTTTAAAATGGAAAAGTTATTAGAAGTTTTCAAAATAAGTCGTCGAACTTTACAATACTGGTTTCAACGCTGGGAGCAAAATAAATTAACCGGCTTGTATGACCAACCTGGAAGAGGAAGAAAAACCAAATTAACTCCTCCCCAAAAACAGCAAGTTAAGGAGTGGGTAAAAGCAGAACCAAAAGACCTAAAAAGGGTCATAAACCAAGTTCAAGACTCATGGGGAGTTAAAGTCAGCAAAGACACGATAAAAAGAATATTAAAGCAGTTAGGTATGACCTGGAGAAGAATGAAGAGAGGATTGGCTGGAAGTCCCTTTGAATGGGAGCTTGAGTTCAAACTAGAAAAACTAAAAGAATTAAAAGAGTTAGATAAAAATGGAGAAATCGACTTGCATTTTTTAGATGAATCAGGGATGTCTTTGACGCCTTCACTACCTTACGGATGGCAAGATAAACTCCAGAGGATTATTCTTCCAAGTTCTTCCAGTAAAAGGTTGAATGTATTGGGAGTAATGAATCGACGAAATGAATTAAAATATGAAACCTATTCGGGAAACCTAAACAGCGAAAAACTGATTAAGTTTTTAGATAAATTTAGTGAAAACTTAACCCAAAGAACTGTCGTAGTAATGGACCAAGCTTCAATTCACACCAGTAACGCAGTCCTAGGGAAACTAGAAGAATGGAAGACCAAGAACCTGGAGCTATTTTGGTTGCCTCCGTATTCACCTGAACTAAATTTAATTGAAATTTTATGGAAATTTCTCAAATATGAATGGATTAAAATAGAAGCTTATAAAAGTTGGCAAAATTTAGTTGATTATGTGACTAATGTCCTCGATAATCTGGGGAAGAAATATGCAATTAATTTTGCATGACTGCTTAGAAGGCTGGCCCTACACCGGCCAAATTGGGCAGGTAGAACGAGCGCTAAACACCAAAACGGTTTATGTTCGATTCTCTGATGGTTATGTGACCATTCAAGGTGACAACAAGTTTGAGTTGCAGCCGGATGGCTCAGATGATGCGGGTTAAGGGGCTTGTCTGGTTCCGACCCAATCCCCTGAACTATTCCTGGTCAATACTCTGGCTGAGTCGGTGGTAGTCCGGTAGCGATCGCATCAAGGTCTGACAACTCTGGGTTACACTGCGCCGGTGGTGGATTCGGCTTGAGATGCGACTGCTACCGTTGGACACCTTCCCGTTAGGTTTCTGGGAGTCGCCCTGGGTCGGTCCCCTGTGAAATTGCATCACCCAGGAATTCTCCTTGACTGCTTGAAACTGACTGAAAAATTCCGTAATTCCACCAATTGACAAAATTGTGCTTGTTTTGTTCAAATTTTTGCTACTACAAATTAATAGATTACAATTAGTGAAGTTATACACAAAACAGACACCAACTCCAAATTAATAGAGTTTAATAATGACAAAATGAGTGATTTGAGCCTCATCAATTCAGAGGCAATTATCAGCTTACGAATAAATTCAGGTCATTTTGTAGCCACAAGGCTGCAAGAATAGAGGAGGGTGTGATGGCTGCGATTGTTCCCGATGCTGTCCCGGCAAAGGCAAGTCAGGGCGAGAAGAAAGTGTTTAAGTTGCTCCGAGATGAGTTGCCCGATGATTTTTTCGTCTACTACGAGCCGAGCGTGAATGGACTATATCCCGATTTTGTGGTGGTCGGTCCCACGTTTGGGGTGCTAGTCCTAGAGGTCAAAGGCTGGAGTGCGAGGCAAATAGCCAGCGCCGATAACCAGTTTTTTCAGGTCAATCAAGGGGAGCAAATCGAAAGTTGTCAGTCTCCACTTCGCCAAGCAAAAGGCTATTTAGATGCGTTGCTGCACCAACTCAAAGGGTATTCGATTCTCTGCCAGGATGACGGCGAACATCAAGGCAAACTCGCATTTCCGATTGGTGTGGGGGCCATCATGACGAACATGACCGAAGCCCAGGCGCGGGAGTCTAATTTGTATGCCCTCCTCGAAAAGCCGCAAGTTTGTTACCGAGATGAGTTGCTAGACTGGGAGGACTTGGGAGAGCGCGGACTCATCAAGCGGTTGGAGCAATTCTTCACCCATCGTTTCAAGTTTTGGGAACTAGAAGAAGACCAAATTAGCACCATTCGCGGCATCATCCACCCCGAAGCCAAAATCCGGGAAGAACCCGCCAAACCCACCAGCATTCCAACAGGGCAATCCTTGCGTCCCGATGCAACTATCATCCGCACCCTCGACCACAAACAAGAACAACTGGCTCGTTCGCTACAATCTGGGCATCGTTTATTTTGTGGGGTGGCCGGTTCAGGCAAGACTCTGATTTTGCTGAGTCGGGCCAAAATTGTTGCCAGTGGGCTGTTTGAGAAACGGGTGCTGTTGCTGTGCTTCAACATGACTTTGGCTTCTTGGTTGCGATCGCTTATCGAGCAAGATGACAACCCAGCTTACCGAGAACGAATCGAGGTGATGCACTTTCACGAGTGGGCTAAGTCGATTCTAGGTGGGCTACCGAACCCCCAGGTTTACAAGGAGAATTACGATGACTTGCTCGGTGAGCGGCTGGTCAATATTTTAGAGCAAATGCCCTTAGAAAATAAATGGGATGCGGTGCTGATTGACGAAGCCCATACGTTTTCGCCTTCGTGGTTTCCCGCTTGCCGACTTGCACTCAAAGACCCAGAAGATGGCGACTTGCTCATCGTTTCCGACCGCTCCCAAAGTTTCTATAACCGCCAAAAATTCACCTGGAAATCTGTCGGCATCAATGCCCAAGGTCGGATGCGGAAGCTCAACCAGAACTATCGTAACACCGAGCAGATTTTATCCGCCGCCTGGGAGATGATTCAGTCACTATGCGAACAAGACGATGACGAGACCTTTCCGATAGTTGAACCGAAAGCTGCACTCCGACGCGGAAAACGCCCCATCCTGCATCTAATGGACAACCGGCAGGCTGAAGTCGAAGGGGTACTTTCACAAATTCAGGGGTTAGTCGCCCAAGGTTATCAGCCCGAGGATATTGCCATTATCTATCGCTATCTCGGTCACCATGAGCAAAACTCGTTCACTTACCTGAGCGAACAACTGCAAACCTTGGAACTGGGATGTTGCTGGATTACGAAAGGCGATGACGAAAAACGACATTACAGTGCTGCTCAACGGGGAGTGCGAATCGTTACGGTCAAGTCCGCGTTAGGGCTAGAGTTCAAGGCGGTGATTGTGTTGTGGGTGCAACAGTTTGGTGTGGGAGATGCGGTTGAAGCCAGACGGGAACTTTATGTGGCGATGACCCGCCCACAAGACGTTTTGCACCTGTTTGGCTCAGGATATTTCGATTTCCTGCAAGACTTGCAAACTTGTGAATGTTTAGATGTTGCTTCGTAATGAGGCAGGTTTATTTTGATATATTCTAGCCATTTCTTCTTGATTCAGGGGAATTTATTACGATGAAATTTGGATTCAACCCACATTCCGCAGGTAAAATAGGAGAGTTGAGGAATATTTTAAAACCATGACAGACATAGCATCTGACATCATAGT